>CAZROZ010000085.1:0-7460 GCA_964601745.1 uncultured Lachnospiraceae bacterium
TGCTTTCCATTATTTCTGCTATTCTGGGTGATATCACCATGGCAATCATGGATCCCCGGATTTCCTTTACGACGAAAGAGAGGTGAGCGCGGTGACGGAGCAGAGAGAAGAGCGATTCGAGGGTGCCAATTCCGCATTGGTCGACCTTTCCGATACCGGGCTCACAGAGGCGGAATTATTTGCCGCCTGTCCGCAGGACGCCTCTGAGGTGGAAAAAATCGCGGCGCCCCGCTATTCCTACTGGCGCTCTGTGGCGCGGGTATTTTTCTCTAAAAAATTAAATGTGATTGCCATTGTGCTGCTGGCAGTGGTTTTAATCTTTACCTACGTCTATCCGGTATTTTTCAGCTATGACAAATATGAAAATATCATGGACGCTTCCACGAAGCATCTGGACCCGGCGGAGGCCATTGCCAAGTTCGGCTTTCATATCCGCTGGATTTTCGGCACCGGGGAATCCGGTCAATCCACCTTTGACGCCATCTGGAACGGCGCCCGGATTTCCATCTCCCTGGCGATTTTGTGTGCTCTGATCAATTTCAGCATTGGGCTGCTGGTGGGCGCCCTGTGGGGGTATGTGAAAAAAGTGGATGTGGTGATGAACGAATTCCGGAATATCATCACGGTGGTGCCCAGCACGCTGATCACTTCCGTCATGGTGTTGACATTTTCCCCGAAATTCAGCACGCTGGTATTTGCCATGTGTGTCACCGGGTGGATCGGCATCGCCTATTCGCTGCGGACTCAGGTCATTATCATCCGGGATCGGGAGTACAATCTGGCGTCCAAATGTCTGGGGACTTCCGCTTTTCACATCGCCACAAAGAACATCCTGCCATTCATGATTTCGTTCATCGTGACGATGGCGGCTACCACCATTCCGGGCTATATCGGCACAGAGGCATTTCTGAGCTATATCGGTCTGGGAATCTCAGAGACGACCCTGGGGAAAATCATCAATACCGCCCAGGGAGCGCTGACGGTACCCGGGTGGGAATGGGAATTCTGGTCCCCGGTCATGTTGTCTGCCTTTATCTCTGTGGTTTTGTTCCTAGTGGGGCAAGGTCTGGGTGACGCCGCAGACCCGCGCACCCATATGCTGTAGGAGAGGAGTTTCCATGGAAGAGAAGAAAGTGCTTCTGTCCGTCAGGGACCTCTTTGTAAAATTTCGCGTCCGCGGCCGGGTGCTGACTGCCATCCGGGGTGCCTCACTGGACATCTATGAGGGGGAATCTATCGCCATCGTGGGAGAGTCCGGTTGTGGAAAGTCTGTTTTGACCAAGACGTTTGCCGGCATGCTGGACGAGAATGGCTTTATCGATAAGGGTGACATTATATTTCATGATGAGGGATTGACTGACACAACAGCGGCTCTCACCTCCTGGTCCCGGAGGCTGATCGCTTATGCGGAGAGACGATTGAACCGCATCGCCGGGGCAGAAGACGCGGGGACAAATGCCCGCAACGCCCGTCTGGCAAAGGAAGTCTATCTGTCAATCAGCCGTTATCCGGGTCACCGGCAGATCTCGTTGCTGTACAAGCTGCTAAAGGCTTTGCGCAAGGCGGTGGAGGCAGGCACAGACCTGAATGAGGAAGCAGCGCTGCAGCAGATCTTTGAGACAGTGGTGTTTCGAGTCCGCCTGACGGGGGAGAGTGATCATGTCCTTCATGGGAGGGCGGTCCTGAACCTGGCGAAGGTGAACTGTGTCAACGACTGGACCCAGATCCGGGGCAGCAAAGTGGCAACGATTTTCCAGGATCCCATGACGTCCTTGAACCCGATTCTGACCATCGGATCCCAGATTTCCTCGGTGATCATGCGTCACCAGAAAGTCTCGGAGGCTGAGGCGCGAAAGCGGGCCATTGTGCTGATGAAAAAGGTGGGAATTCCCAACGCTGAGAATCGCTATGACGATTACCCGTTCCAGTACTCCGGCGGCATGCGGCAGCGGATCGTGATTGCCATTGCCCTCTCCTGCCAGCCGAAGATCTTAATCTGTGACGAGCCCACTACGGCCCTGGATGTGACGATTCAGGCGCAGATCATCCGGTTGATCAAGGAATTACAAAAAGAATTTCACTATACCATCGTTTTTATCACCCATGATCTGGGTGTGGTGGCCAATGTGGCGGATCGGGTCGCGGTGCTGTATGCCGGTCAGATCGTGGAAATCGGCACGGCGGAGGAAATTTTCTATGATCCGCGCCATCCCTACACCTGGGTGTTGCTCTCGTCCCTGCCTCAGCTGATGGATCGGGACAGGAAGCTGTATTCCATCGCGGGGACCGCTCCCTCTCTGTACAACGAGATAAAAGGCGATGCTTTTGCCCCGCGCAATCCGTATTGTTTGAAAATCGATACGTTAAAGGAACCACCGATGTTTCAGGTATCACCAACCCATTTCGCCAAGACCTGGCTGATGGATCCCAGAGCGCCGAAAATGGAAAAACCGGAAATCATCCGGGACATTCACGGGACGCTGCGGAAAGTATTTAACATTTAGTGAGGATTTCTGCCATGGGTAACGCAATGACAAATATGGTGCTGGATCCCAGTGCGGCCAGTTTTCCCGTCCACGGTCCCATTGATGAGAACGGGAAGGAAATCCTGCTGTCCTTAAAGCACGTCAACATCAATTTCGGCAAAGGGGAGAGTCTGGTCCAGGCGGTAAAGGACGTCTCCTTTGACATTTACAAAGGAGAAACGTTCTCCCTGGTGGGGGAGTCTGGCTCCGGCAAGACGACCATCGGTCGTGCCGTCATCCGGGCGAATCCCTGTACCAGCGGGGAAATCTGTTATAAGGGAGTTCGCATTTCCGGGAAAATCCCCCATTCCCTGGATCGGGAGGTCATCCGCAATATTCAGATGGTTTTCCAGGATCCAGCCACCTCTGTAAATGAGCGGGCCACAGTGGAATATATTATCTCGGAAGGGCTGAACAATTTTCACCTCTACAAAGATGACGCGGATCGGCTGCGGAAGGTAGAGACCATCATCCAAGAAGTGGGCCTTCTGCCGGAGCATCTGACCCGATATCCCCATGAGTTCTCCGGTGGACAGCGGCAGCGGATTGGACTGGCGAGAGCGATGGTGATGGAGCCGGAGCTGGTGGTGGCGGATGAGCCCATTTCCGCTCTGGACGTCTCGATCCGGGCGCAGATTCTGAATCTGATGAATAAATTCAAGGAAGAGAAAAATATCACCTATCTCTTCATCGCCCATGATTTATCTATTGTGCGCTATATCTCAGATCGGATCGGCGTGATTTATAAGGGACAGATCGTGGAGGTCGCCTCCTCGGAGGAATTATTCTCTTATCCGCTGCATCCCTATACCCGGTCGCTGATCTCCGCGATTCCGCTGCCGGATCCGAGGTTGGAGAAAGATAAGGTGCTGTACACCTATGATCCGGCGATTCATCAATATACGGAAGAGGATGCGCCTGTGCTGACTTCCATCGGGCATGACCACTACGTCTACGGCAGCGAGAAGGAATTGGAGGAATACCGTGACATCCGGGAGCGGGGCATCCCCATGAAGACGATTTTCGTGAAAGGGCTCAACCTGGACGAGACCGTCTCGGAAGTCGAAGCGGGGACAGTCACAGGGGAGGCACCCGTCTCTCACGAGGTGATTCTGGACCGGCCGGTGCACGATACCGGGAGCTTTTGGTATGTGATTTTGTCCTTTTTGCTCCCGCCGGTGGGGTTGATCGCGGCGATTCTTTTCCGAAGGCATAATTACCTTCACAATTATAAAGCGTGTAAAAAAGGCGTGCTTGCTTTCCTGTTAGTACTGCTGGGATTCGCGCTGATTCTGGGACTTTTGATTATTATCGCGATTGTGTAGACATCCCCCGAGGAGACCTTTTATCAAATCTTGACATTATACCCCATTGGGGTATAATACAGGCGATTCCGCGCAGAATGCGGAAGGTAGATCGTTATCATCTTCTTGGGGAAGGAGTATCTGTATGAGACAATTCAATGTCACGGGCATGAGCTGCGCGGCCTGCAGTGCCCGGGTGGAAAAGGCCGTGAGCGGGGTAGAAGGCGTCACGTCCTGTTCCGTGAGCCTGCTGACCAATTCCATGGGCGTGGAGGGGACCGCCTCTGACAGAGCGATCATCGCCGCCGTGGAAGCCGCGGGGTACGGCGCCTCTGTGAAGGGGGCATCCAAGGCCGCTTCTGCCGCTGCAGATGACGATATGCTGAAAGACACAGAGACGCCGAAGCTGATAAGGCGTTTGATTATCTCCATTATCTTCTGGCTTCCGCTCATGTATATCATGTGCTGGATGCTTTGGGACTGGCCGTTGCCACCTTTCTTTGCCCATGACCATCTGGCGCTGATGATCCTCGAAATGCTGCTCACTATCGTGATCATGGTCGTCAATCAGAAATTTTTCGTTAGCGGTTTCAAGGGGCTCATTCACCGGGCACCGAACATGGACACGCTGGTGGCTCTTGGCGCTACAGCTGCTTTTTCCTACAGCACGGTAATGCTGTTTCTGATGTGTGACGCGGTGGTGCATGACACGGGTATGGCGATGACCTATATGGACGAGATGTATTTTGAGTCCGCGGCCACCATTCTCACCCTCATCACCGTGGGGAAGACCCTGGAGGCACGCTCCAAGGGCAAGACGACCGATGCTTTGAAGAGCTTGATGAAACTGGCTCCAAAGACGGCTACGGTCCTGCGCGATGGCGTGGAGACAGAGATTTCCATCGACCAGGTGCAGAAGGGAGATTATTTTGTGGTCCGTCCCGGAGAGAATGTGCCGGTGGACGGTGTCGTGATTGAGGGCAGCAGTGCCATTAATGAGTCCGCCTTGACCGGGGAGAGCATCCCTGTGGACAAGGAACCAGGCGATGCGGTTTCTGCCGCTACCGTGAATCAATCCGGCTTCCTCAAATGTCAGGCTACCCGGGTGGGGGAGGACACGACCCTGTCTCAGATCATTCAGATGGTCAGCGATGCCGCCGCCACCAAAGCGCCTATCGCCAAGATCGCGGACAAGGTTTCCGGGATTTTTGTGCCTGCAGTGATCGCCATCGCCCTCGTTACGACGGTGGTTTGGCTCTTCCTGGGGCAGACATTCGGTTACGCCCTGGCGCGGGGCATTTCCGTGCTGGTGATTTCCTGCCCATGCGCACTGGGACTCGCGACGCCGGTGGCAATTATGGTGGGCAATGGCAAAGGAGCGAAGAACGGGATCCTCTTTAAGACAGCAGTCTCCCTGGAAGAGACTGGAAAGATGGAAATCGTGGTGCTGGATAAGACCGGGACCATCACCAGCGGCGAGCCCAAAGTGACGGATATCATTCCCGCCGCCGGAGTCAGTGAGGAACAGCTATTGCAGATGGCCTACGCCCTGGAGAAAAAGAGTGAGCATCCGCTGGCCAGAGCCATCCTGAAACATGCCGAGGAACATAGCGCGTCGGTGGAGGAAGTCACCGATTTTCAGGCGCTGCCCGGCAACGGCTTGACCGCGGTGTGGAATGGTGCTGTGTTAAATGGCGGAAACCGGAATTATATCGGCTCGAAAGTGCAGATTCCTGAGGAAATCAATGCCCAGGCAGAGCGTCTCGCCGGTGAGGGGAAGACGCCGTTGTATTTCAGTCAGGATGACAAATTGGCTGGCATCATTGCTGTCGCGGACGTGATCAAGGAAGACAGTCCTCAGGCGGTAAAGGAGCTGCAGAATATGGGCATCCATGTGGTGATGCTGACCGGCGACAATGAGCGCACAGCCAAAGCCATCGGAGCCCAGGCGGGTGTGGACGAAGTAATCGCCGGCGTGCTGCCTGACGGAAAGGAAGCGGTGATCCGCAAACTCCGCAAAAAAGGAAAAGTCGCCATGGTGGGTGACGGGATCAACGACGCGCCTGCTTTGACCCGCGCGGATATGGGGATTGCCATCGGAGCCGGCACGGATGTAGCGATTGACGCCGCGGATGTGGTGCTGATGAAGAGCCGTCTCAGCGATGTGCCTGCCGCCATCCGGTTGAGCCGCGCCACGCTGAGAAATATTCACCAGAATCTGTTCTGGGCCTTTTTCTACAATTGCATTGGCATCCCGCTGGCCGCTGGTGTCTTTATTCCGCTGGGGATCACTTTGAATCCCATGTTTGCGGCGGCTGCCATGAGTCTGAGCAGTTTCTGCGTGGTGTCCAACGCGCTGCGCCTGAATCTCTTTAAACTGCGGGACGCAAGCCATGACAAGAAAATCAAGAAACACCACAAGGAGGCTGCGCCGGAGCTGGAAAAGGTCATAAAGATTGACGGCATGATGTGCAATCACTGTGAGAACACGGTAAAAGATGCCCTGGAGGCGATTCCTGGTGTGACGGAAGCCGTCGCCAGTGCCACAGAGGGGACTGCCATCGTCACGATGTCACAGGAAGTCCCGGAAGAAACATTAAAAGCAGCAGTTGAAAAAGTCGGGTATGTTGTGTTAGGATTTGAGTAAGGCGCGGGCCAAAGACGAGGAGGTAGCGGCAGAGTCATTTTCTTTCTGCGATGCACGATTGCTTTGTGAAAGCAGGATTCGTTACAAATCAAAAGGATCTTGATTGCGCCGTTCTTCTTAAAGCAGCGAGTCTTTGCCCGACCTTTCTGGGAATAGAGATTGTAAAATGAACGATGCAAAAGGAGTGAGTACAATGAAAAAGACGATGCAAGTAGAGGGAATGCACTGTGGTGGCTGTGAAGCTCGTTTGAAAAGAACGCTGGAAGCGCTCCCTGAAGTAGAGGAAGTGGTGGCCAACCACGTAGATGGCACCGCAGTCGTGACACTGAAATCGGAGATCTCTGACGATGTCCTGAAGAGCACCGTGGAAGGCGCGAATTTCAAGGTGCTTGCCATCGCGTAAGAGAATCGCCTGAAAAGGAGAAGACAGGAGTACATGCCAGGATTTTCACAAGGCATCCTGTAAAATTATTTTCGTGGACCATTTTTGTAAATGGAAAAGATGAGGGAGACTTTTTCGTTAGCGACGCTGAGAATTTCCTTTTGAACTGCCAAGCGGTTGTCAAGTGCGGAATTCGTTGAAAATCTTGCCGTTCATTATAGAAGAACCTCCCGCCGGATCACGGACTGTGCGAACCGCAAAGCGGCGAGGCAGTCCGTGATTTTGCGTTTATTGAGCATTGGGGAAGAGGAATCCAGAAAATTTGCGAGGCCTGCAGAGAATTGGGTGCGGAACCTCCCGTATACGAATTAATTGGACATAGCTTGCGTGTGCATTTTAAGGCCTTCAATGGCGCACAAATCGACCAGTTACAAAATTCAAATGACCAAAGTGGCGGATTAGATGGCGGATTAAGTGGCGGATTAGATGGCGGATTAAGTGGCGGATTAGATGGCGGATTAAATGGCGGATTAAGTGGCGGATTAAGTGGCGGATTAAGTGGCGGTTTGGCGGATAAGATACTCGCTTTGATTCGTTCCGAT
>CAZROZ010000086.1:0-7428 GCA_964601745.1 uncultured Lachnospiraceae bacterium
CGAAGTCTTGCCGCTCTGCAGAAAAAGATATTGAGTACCTGTGTCCCCTATCTGAAAAAGGGAGGGACGCTGCTGTATTCTACCTGTACTATCTCAAGGGAAGAAAATGAGGATGTAGTGGATTTTCTACTGGAAAATTTCCCCCTGCGACTGAGCCCATTTGATGACGCTCTTCCTGCCTGTTACCGGAATCAGGGCGGGGAGAAGGGGATGCTGCAGCTTCTGCCCGGGGTGCATCCCACGGATGGCTTCTTCCTGGCGAGATTGGTTCGAACGGAATGAGGCGGAAAAAGCTGTTTCACCGGAAAAACGGAATTTTGCCGTTTGCGATAAGCCCCTGAAATATTTAGATATTTAGATATTTTTAATAAGTTTGACTAAAAAAGATGAAAAATATCGCTGAGAATAAATGTAAATATCGAGAGTGGAAATCTTACCTTCTATCTGAACTGAAAGAAACATTGACCGGGTGGGGAGAGCCAGCCTACCGGGCAAACCAGATTTTTCTGGCCCTTCACAAGGAGCTGGTTTCGGATTTCTCAGAGATCACGACGCTGCCCCTGGGGCTGAGACAGCGGCTGCACGAAATCGCGCCAGCCACTTGTGCCGTGATGAGAGAGCTGCAGCATTCCGCTGCGGACGGGACAGAGAAATATTTATTTTCCATGCGGGACGGGGCACTGGTGGAGAGCGTCCTGATGCGGTACGAGTATGGGGACAGTGTCTGTGTCTCCTCCCAGGTGGGATGCAGGATGGGCTGCCGGTTCTGCGCTTCTGCCAGGTCCGGCCTGGAGCGCAGTCTGGAGCCGGGAGAAATGCTGGATCAGATTTACCAGATTCAAAAAATGACGGGACGGCGCGTGACCCATGCAGTCGTCATGGGGACCGGGGAGCCATTGGACAATTACGATGCGCTGGTGCGCTTTTTGCGAATACTCTGTGACCCGGCAGGACTGGGCATCAGCCAGCGCTGCGTCACCGTCTCTACCTGTGGGCTGCCGGACCGGATCCGGGAGCTGGCGGAGGAACATTTCCAAATCACGCTGGCGATTTCCCTTCACGCGCCAAACGACGCGCTGCGCAGGACGATCATGCCGGTGGCGAACCGCTATTCTATTCAGGAGATCTTGTCCGCGTGCAGGGAGTACGCCGCCCAGACCGGCAGACGAATCAGCTTTGAGTACAGTCTGATCGAGGGCGTCAATGACGGGGAGGAGCAGGCGCGGGAGCTGGGGACGCTGTTGCGGGACATCCCGTGTCATATTAATTTGATTTCTATCAATCCGGTCAAAGGGGCTGGTTATCACGAGCCGGATCCGCGGCATGTATTGCATTTCAAAAATATACTTGAAAAATATAAGAATCATGTTACTATAAGAAGGAAATTGGGCGATGATATTGACGCCGCCTGCGGACAGTTGCGAGGGCGGTATCTAGACGCAGACCAATGCGACGGGGAAAGAGAACGCGGAGCGGATTTTTGTCCGGACAAAGAGTCAAAGAGTACGCGTGCTGCTTTTTGAGCGTACAAAGTGACCTGTGCACCTGTGCGGCTGCCGAGCATTTTTTGCCAGCGCGGGACACGAGGAGACATATCGAGCATTTTTGCCAGTGCGGGACCCGAAGAGACATATCGAGCATTTTTGCCAGCGCGGGACGCGAAGAGACATATCGAGCATTTTTGCCAGCGCGGGACGCGAAGAGACATTTCAAGCAAACGAACCAGAGAGGAGGCAGATGTGTGAAATCCTATTCCATGACAGACATAGGAATGAGAAGGACAATGAATCAGGACTATGTATTCTGTGAAGAACTTGAGATAGGCAGCCTCCCAAACTTATTTGTGGTGGCAGATGGGATGGGCGGACACAAAGCGGGAGATTACGCTTCCCGTTTTTGTGTGGAGAGCCTGGCGCAGCTGGTGTCCAAAGACCGGCAGCGGGAACCCGTGGCGGTGCTGGATACGTGTATCAAGAAAGTCAATCAGAAGCTCTTTGAATTGACGCAGAAACACGAGGATCTGAATGGCGCCGGGACCACGCTGGTGGCGGCGACCATATATGAGAGTACCATGTATGTGGCCAATGTGGGAGATTCCAGACTCTATGTGCTGCATCCCAGAGAGGACGGGGACCTGTCCGGACCTTGTGTGATGAAGCAGATCACCGAGGATCATTCTCTGGTTGAATTGATGGTGAAAAGCGGGGAGATCCGGCGGGAGGAAGCCAGGACGCACCCCAATAAGAACGTGATTACCCGGGCTCTTGGCGCGGGGAAAGACGTGGAAGTAGATTATTTTGAAGTGAATGTGGTGCCGGGAGATGTGGTAATGCTCTGTTCCGATGGCCTCACAAATATGGTGGAAGACGCGGAGATTGAGCAGATCATCCGGCAGAATGGGGAATCGGTCAGCCGGACAGTGAAAGAATTGGTCCGTGCCGCGAACCGCCAGGGTGGCAGAGATAATATCGGCATCGTTATGGTTCGGATTTAACGGATGGAGGGCAATATGATTCAACCGGGGACATATTTGAACAACCGATATGAGATAATCGAAAAGATCGGTTCCGGCGGGATGGCGGATGTCTACAAGGCAAAAGACCACCGTCTGAATCGCAATGTAGCCATAAAAGTATTAAAGCCGGAATTTTCCAGAGATCAGAATTTTGTCAAGAAATTTCGGGCGGAGGCCCAGGCCGCTGCGGGGCTGTCGCATCCCAATATTGTCAATGTCTACGACGTCAGCGAAGATAATGGCATGTACTTCATTGTCATGGAGCTGATTGAAGGCATCACGCTGAAGGAATTCATCCAGGCAAAGGGAAAGCTCTCCGTGCGGGAGACCGTGGGCATCACCATTCAGATCGCCCAGGGCCTGGAGGTGGCACATCAGAATCACATTATTCACCGGGATATCAAACCACAGAATATCATTCTTTCCAGGGACGGCACCGCGAAGGTGACGGATTTCGGCATCGCCAAGGCTGTGACTTCCAATACCATCACATCCAACGCGGTAGGTTCCGTCCACTATATCTCACCGGAACAGGCGAGAGGCGGGTACAGCGATGAGAAGAGTGATATTTACTCGTTGGCAGTCACCATGTACGAGATGCTCAGCGGCCGTGTCCCCTTCACCGGCGACAGCACGGTGAATGTGGCTTTGAAGCATATCCAGGAGGAACCGATTCCACTGCGGGAGCTGGATCCCTCCATTCCTGTCAGCATTGAGCGGATTGTGCAAAAGTGCATGCAGAAGAAACCGGAGCGCCGGTATCTCTCGGTCTCCGATCTGATCGTGGATTTGAAGCGGGCGATCCGCAATCCGGACGATGATTTTGTCGGCACCAATTCGATGATGACCGGTGACGCGCCTACCATGGTGATTTCTGAGCGGGAGCTCAACCATATCAAGGGCGCGGCTGGAGTGGGCACCGGGACAGCGGCGGAGATGGCTGCCCGGCGCAGAAACGGCTATTCGTATGACGATGATCTGGACGATGAGTATTCCAGAGACAGACGGGATCCCTACCGGGACGACGGGCGCAGGCGGTCTTACGATGATGAGCCGTCTTCCGACAGAAATGGCAATTACCGTCGCCGGCCGGACAGAGACGATCGCAGTGATGAGAAAGAGCTGGACCCGAAGGTAGAAAAGATCATGGTAGCCGGCGGCATCGTGGCTGTGGTGATTCTGGTGCTGGTGATTATTTTCCTGCTGGGGCGGACCATCGGATTGTTCCGGGGCGGGAGAGAGACCACCACCGAGGAGCCGACCATCGAGTCCACCGAGGCATTCACCACCACGGAAGCACCCACAGAGACTTCCACGGAGGAGACCAGCTCCGAGGAGGAGCTGCGGATCCCCAGGATCATCGGCGCTACGCTGCAGGAAGCGACGGATACTCTGGAGGCGATGGGCCTCACCGTGGAGCGGGGGGAGGATAAGCCGTCGGATATTTATGAGGCGGGCCTTGTCATTGAAGTGACCCCCAATGTGAACGAGGTGGTGCAGCCCGGAGATGTGGTCACCATCATCCTCAGCTCTGGCTCCGAGGAGAAGACGCTGCAGGATCTGCGCGGAATGAGCGAGGAGGATGCTCTCAGCTATCTGAATCAGAACGATCTGCGGCAGCGGATCGAGCGTCAGGAGAGCGATTCCGTGGACAAAGGCAAAGTGATTTCCACCAGCCCCGCCGCCGGCAGTTCTGTGGAACCCGGTGAGACTATCACCTTGGTTATCAGCGAGGGCAGAGGACAGACCACGGTGCCTGATCTGCGGGGCCTGACGGAAGAGGAAGCAGAGGCGGAGCTCTCCAGAAAAGATCTGGTGAAAGGGAAGGTCAGCGAGGAATACAGCGCCGATGTGGAAGAGGGAAAGGTGATTTCTCAGGAGACAGACAGAGGCAGTAAAGTGGACAAGGGCACGGCGGTGAATTTCACCATCAGCCTTGGACCGCAGACCTTTACCGTCAATGTGACGTTTGACAACAGTTTTAATCCCTTTGCCACCGAGGAGGAAGAGGGCTATGTCCAGTTTGTGCTGGATCAGAATGGAGAGCAGACGGTCGTGAAGGAGGCCACGCTGTCGTACGGTGATTTCCCGTACAGCTTTGAAGTGGAGAGCAAGATCAGCGGCGACGCGAGAATTTATATGATTGTAGACGGCGAGACGATGCCGGGTTCGGTCAATGTGTCATTCCGGTGACGGATGTGGGTTTCCTGTCAGGACGCATGACCTTTTATGCGACACGGCAGGCCTGGCAGATAAAATTTCTGATACGATGCAGGGAATTATCATAAAAGGTGTCGGGGGATTCTATCAGGTACACGTTCCCGGCAGCGGGACTTATACGTGCCGGGCCAGGGGGATCTTTCGCCTGGAACAGCAGAAACCGCTGGTGGGCGACCGTGTGGTGATAGAATCCTCTGATGATATGGGGATGGTGGGTACGATTACCGCCATCCTTCCTCGTTTTAATGAGCTGATTCGCCCCAGTGCCGCCAATGCAGACCAGGCATTGATTGTATTTGCGGTGCAGTCCCCAGCGCCGAATCTCTTCTTGCTGGATCAGTATCTGGTGATGCTGCAGCGGGCTAACGTGCGCCCTCTACTCTGTTTTAATAAAATGGATTTGAACCGGGAAGCCGGGGAGAGATGGAGGGCATGTTACCTGGGAACGGGATTTCCGGTTTTCCTCCTCAGTCTCCTAACGGGAGAAGGCGTGGAGGAGCTGCGGTCAGCGCTGGCCGGGACAGTCACTGTGCTCTGTGGACCTTCCGGGGTCGGCAAATCCTCTCTGCTCAACGCGCTGGTGCCGGATGCACAGATGGAGACGGGGGAGCTCAGTGAGAAATTAAAGAGAGGCAGACATACCACCCGCTATGCCCAGCTCTTTTTGCTGCCGGGGGAGGCAGGCGGTTACGTGATGGACACACCTGGTTTCACTTCTTTTTCCCTGGGGGAGATGAGACCGGAGGAACTTTCCGCTTATATGCCGGAATTTGCCCCGTATGAGAGATCATGCCGCTTCCAGCCATGCAGTCACAGGAGAGAGCCGGACTGCGCGGTGCGGGATGCGGTGGACGCGGGAGAGATCGAGAAAAGCAGGTACGATAATTATGTTCAATTATATGAGCAACTTCGGCTTCAAAAACCGAAAAACTGGAGCTAAAAAGGAAGAAACACCGCCTGCACAGCAAAAAGAAGAGACACCGTCGGCACAACTACCTGAGGTGACAAAAGAGCAGGAAGAGAAAAGCGAGCCGCGGGAACAAGATTTGAGCGCGGGGCTGGGGATGCATCTGGCACCCTCGGTTTTGTCGGCAGATTTTGCCCATCTCGGCCGGGATGCGGCCGCTGTGGAGGCCACCGGCACGCGATGGCTCCATCTGGACGTGATGGACGGCGCGTTCGTGCCCAATCTCAGCTTTGGTCCTCCTGTGATTGCCGCTCTGCGGAAGGAAAGACATCTCTATTTTGATGATCATTTGATGGTGGAGCATCCGGAACAATTGATTCCTGCTGTCGCCGCTGCCGGAGCGGATTCGATTACCGTCCATGCGGAGGCATGCCCTCATCTGCATCGGGTTCTCATGCAGATCAAGTCACTGGGGAAAAAGGCCGGTGTCGCCCTGAATCCGGCCACGCCGTTGTCGGTGCTCTCTTATGTGTGGGAGGATCTGGATCTGTTGCTGGTGATGACGGTGGATCCCGGTTTCGGCGGACAGAAGATGATCCCTGCCTGTGTGGACAAGGTGAGGGACGCGGCGAAAATCCGAGCGGAGAAGTGTTTGTCCTTCCCCATTGAAGTGGATGGCGGGGTGAGCTGCGGGACGATGGGGCCGCTGGCGGAAGCGGGTGCGAATGTCTTTGTAGCGGGTTCCGCGATCTTCTGGGGCGACATTGCGGATAATATCAAAGCACTGCGGGACGCCGCCGCGCCTTATTACAAAAATGAGGAGGATTCCCCCCAGGAGAGCCGTGGGGAGGAAAATTCAGCCGGGAATGACCAGTCCGGGGAGAAAGCCTTGTCATGACGAAAGAGGAAGGGTGCGGGCGCATTCTGATTTTTACAGGAGGCTCCCTCGATCTCCCCTATCTCGGCGGATTCCTGCGGGAAATCTCTTATGAGAGGTTGATCTGCGCGGATCGTGGACTGCTTGGCGCTAGAGCACTTGGGCTGCGGCCGGATCTGGTGCTGGGGGATTTTGATTCTCTTCCGGCGGCAGATCGAGAGTGGCTCTTTCAAAATGCCGATGCCGGTGAGAATTCTATCTTGGTGCGCACTTATCCGGTGAAGAAGGATGAGACTGATACGGAATTGGCACTGCGGGAGGCGCTTCAGGAAAGCCCAGGCGAAATCTGGGTCTTTGGCGCCTTAGGAAGCAGGCTGGATCACGTGCTGGGAAATCTGCAGCTGTTGTTTCAGGCCGAAGAGACCTGCACCGACGTGATTTATTTTGACCCTTTTAATAAAATTTATCTGGTCAAGGATCATCATGAGATTCAAAGGGAAAAGCAGTACGGCTCCTATGTGTCACTGATTCCGCTCTTTGGGGCGGCGACGGTGAGTCTCACCGGATTTCTCTATCCGCTGCAGGCGCATTGTCTGGAGCAGGGCAATTCCCTGGGCATTAGCAATCAGATCACAGAAGAGGTCGGCGACATTTTCGTTCACAGCGGCTGTCTGCTGGTGATCGAGTCCAGAGATGAGCCGTGGAGATCGTAATAGAGGATGTCAGGGGGAGAAAAAAGGTGCAGCGAGGGATAATCGGAGCATTGGCGGCACTTTTGGCATGGATCCATGCCCTTGCCTTCTCCAAAATCAGATCAAAAAAGAGCGTTTTTACACCACTCGCAGCGACCGTTATGAGCGGTGCGTGCGCTTTTATTTTTCCCGCGCGCCCGAGGGCCGGGTACGCGGC
>CAZROZ010000087.1:0-7298 GCA_964601745.1 uncultured Lachnospiraceae bacterium
CTGCTGGGGGTGACTGGCTCCGGAAAGACCTTCACCATGGCGAATGTCATTGCGGCGTTGAATCGTCCCACTCTGGTCATCGCCCACAATAAGACCCTTGCCGGGCAGCTCTACGGGGAGTTTAGGGAATATTTTCCCGAGAACGCGGTGGAATATTTCGTTTCCTATTATGACTACTACCAACCGGAGGCGTATGTGCCCTCCACAGATACCTACATCGAGAAGGATTCGGCGGTGAATGAGGAGATCGACCGGTTGCGCCATTCTGCCACGGCGGCCCTTTCCGAGCGACGGGATGTGGTGATTGTGGCCAGTGTCTCCTGCATTTACGGTCTGGGCTCTCCCATTGATTATCAAGAGATGGTGGTGTCCCTGCGGCCTGGCATGGAGGTGGATCGGGACGAGATGCTGCGCAAATTGGTGGACATGCAGTACACCCGCAGCGAGATGGATTTTAAAAGGGGTACGTTCCGGGTGCGGGGCGATGTGGTGGAGGTTTTTCTGGCCTATTCCGAGGACAGCGCGGTCCGGGTGGAATTCTTTGGGGACGAGGTGGATCGGATCAGCGACATTGATGTGCTGACCGGAGAGGTGAAATGTCTGTTAGATCACATTGCGATTTTTCCTGCCTCCCACTATGTGGTGCCGCCGGATCGGATGGAGGAGGCCATCCATTCTATCGAGGCGGAATTGGAGGAGCGGGTGGCTTATTTTCGCTCCGAGGACAAGCTGCTGGAGGCACAGCGGATTTCCGAGCGGACCAGATTTGACATCGAGATGATGCGGGAGACCGGGTTCTGCTCCGGGATTGAGAATTATTCTCTTCACCTGGAGGGAAGAGAGCCGGGCAGTCCGCCTTATACGCTGATTGACTATTTTCCGGAGGATTTTCTGATCATTATCGATGAGTCTCACATGACGATCCCGCAGCTGCGTGCCATGTACCGGGGAGATCAGTCCCGGAAGAATACTCTGGTGGAGTATGGGTTTCGCCTTCCATCTGCCAAGGACAACAGGCCTTTGAATTTCGAGGAATTTGAGAGCAAGATCAATCAAATGCTCTTTGTCTCCGCCACACCAGCGGAGTATGAGGAGTCTCATGAGCTGTTGCGGGCGGAGCAGGTGATTCGGCCCACCGGCTTGCTGGATCCGGAGATCTCTGTGCGGCATGTGGAGGGACAGATTGACGATTTGATCGCGGAGATCCGCAAGGAGACTGAGCAGCACAGCAAGGTCTTGATCACGACACTGACCAAGCGGATGGCGGAGAATCTGACGGCTTATATGCGGGAAGTGGGCATTCGGGTGCGCTATCTCCACTCGGATGTGGATACGCTGGAGCGATCGAAGATCATCCGGGATATGCGGCTGGATGTATTTGATGTGTTGGTGGGGATCAATCTGCTGCGGGAGGGGTTGGACATTCCGGAGGTCGCACTGGTGGCCATTCTGGACGCGGATAAGGAAGGCTTTCTGCGGTCAGAGCGCTCCCTGATCCAGACCATCGGCCGGGCTGCCAGGAACAGCCGGGGCAGGGTCATCATGTACGCGGATACCATGACCGAGTCGATGCAAAGGGCCATCGTGGAGACCAATCGGCGCAGGAAGCTGCAGAAGGCTTACAATGAGGAGCACGGCATCACGCCCACCACCATTCATAAGAGTGTGCGGGATTTGATCCGGATCACGCGGAAGGCGGAGCATGCGGGGGCGAAGATCGAGAAGGATCCGGAATCCATGAGCCGGGAGGAATTAAAGAGATTGGCGGATCAGCTGCATAAGAAGATGGATGCTGCGGCGGCGGAGCTGGATTTCGAATTGGCGGCAGAGCTGCGGGATCAGATGATAGAGGTCAAGAAACGGATTCAGGCGGGATGATCCTAGTTGGATCGGTTAATAGTAGTAGATAGAGGAGAAGAGACAGATTGACGGCAGGTTTTGTATCGGTTTGATTGAACCACTGTGAGGCTGATGCGGCCTTTTGATATAAGATTCATTGAAAATCAAAACGACATGGATCATGTTGGTATTGAGATACGGATCATGCCGGTATTGAGACATAGCTCATGTCGTCATTGGCAGGAAGGAAATAATGGTGGAGAAGAAAGAAAACGTGATACGGATTCGGGGTGCCAGGGCGAATAATTTGAAGAATATTTCCCTTGACATTCCCCGGGATGCTTTTGTGGTGCTGACGGGACTCAGCGGTTCCGGCAAGTCTTCCCTGGCTTTTGATACTATCTATGCCGAGGGGCAGCGCCGGTATATGGAATCTCTTTCTTCCTACGCCAGACAGTTTCTCGGCATCATGGAGAAACCGGATGTGGACAGCATTGAGGGACTTTCTCCTGCCATTTCCATAGACCAGAAATCCACCAACCGCAATCCCAGGTCCACGGTGGGCACGGTGACGGAGATCTATGATTATTTCCGGCTGCTGTATGCCAGGATCGGCACACCTCATTGCCCCGTCTGCGGCCGGGAGATCCGCAGGCAGACGGTGGATGAGATGGTAGATGAGATCATGCGGCTGCCGGAACGCACCAGGATCCAATTGCTGGCGCCGGTGGTCCGTGGGCGAAAGGGCGAGCACAGCAAGGTCTTCGAGCAGGCCAAGCGCAAAGGCTACGTCCGGGTCATGGTGGATGACCACATGTATGAGCTATCTGAGGAGATCAAGCTGGAGAAGAATAAAAAGCATGACATCGAAATAATCGTGGATCGGCTGATCATCCGTCCCGGTATTGAAAAGAGACTGGCGGATTCTATCGAGAATGTGATGAAACTCACCGATGGTTTGCTGGTGGTGGATGTAGACCAGGGAAAGCCGTTGACTTTCAGCCAGAGCTTTTCCTGTCCGGATTGCGGGGTGAGCATTGAGGAGATTGAGCCCCGGAGTTTTTCTTTTAATAATCCTTATGGTGCCTGCCCGGTCTGTCACGGACTGGGATATAAGATGGAATTTGCGCCGGAGCTTTTGGTGCCGGATCCATCCTTGAGTCTGAATCAGGGTGCCATTGCCGCGTTGGGCTGGCAGACTGCCAAGGAGCCGGGGAGTTTCAGCAATGCGCTGCTGACGGCTCTGGCGGAGGCGTATCATTTTTCCTTGGATACCCCCTATGAGGAGCTGCCTGAGTCAGTGCGGCGGATGATGATGGAGGGATTTGACCGCAGTGTCCCGGTGTATTATCAGGGGCAGAGAGGGACGGGTGTCTATGATGTGCAGTTTGAAGGCCTGATCCGCAATCAGGAGCGCAGATACCGGGAGACCTCCTCGGAGTATCTCAGAGGGGAATATGAGGAATTGATGCGGATTACGCCCTGTGCGGAGTGCGGCGGCAGGAGGTTAAAGAAGGAATCTCTGGCGGTGACGGTGGGGGAGAAAAATATCTCGGAACTCACAGAGCTTTCCATCGGGCAGTTGCTTCAGTTTTTGGATGGATTGACTTTGAACCAGAATCAGAAGGTTATCGGCGGTCTGGTGTTGCGGGAGATCAGGGCGCGGACCAGCTTTTTGAAGGAAGTGGGGCTGGATTACCTGACTCTGGCCAGAAATACCTCGACATTGTCCGGCGGGGAGGCTCAGCGGATCCGCCTGGCGACCCAGATCGGCTCCGGTCTGGTGTGCGTGGTCTATATTCTGGATGAGCCCAGCATCGGACTGCACCAGCGGGACAATGTAAAGCTGCTGCAGGCGCTGCGGCGGCTGACGGATCTGGGCAATACGCTGATCGTGGTGGAACATGATGAGGAAACTATGTGGGCAGCGGATCACATCGTGGACATCGGTCCCGGCGCGGGAGAACACGGCGGTCAGGTGGTAGCCCAGGGCACGGCGCAGGATTTGATGGAAGTGAAGGAGTCCGTGACTGGCGCTTATCTGAGCGGACGCAGGAAGATTCCGATTCCATCCAGAAGGCGGTCGCCTTCCAGCTGGATTCTGGTCCATGGGGCGGCGGAAAACAATCTGAAAGAGATTGATGTGAAGCTGCCTCTGGGGGTTTTTACTTGTGTGACCGGGGTCTCCGGTTCTGGGAAATCGTCGCTCATCAATGAGGTGGTTTATAAAACTATGGCGCGAAAGCTGAACCAGGCCAGAATCCTGCCAGGCAAATGTACCGGCATCGATGGCCTGGAACAGCTGGACAAGGTGATTGCCATTGACCAGTCCCCCATCGGCAGGACGCCTCGCTCCAATCCGGCTACGTATACCGGATTATTTGATATGATTCGAGATTTGTTCGCGGCGACGCCGGATGCCAAGGCGAGAGGGTATAAGAAAGGCCGGTTCAGCTTTAACGTGAAAGGAGGGCGCTGCGAGGCCTGCGAAGGCGACGGCGTGAAGAAAATTGAGATGAATTTTCTGCCGGATGTGTATGTGCCCTGCGAGGTGTGTCAGGGCAAGCGCTACAACCGGGAGACCCTGGAAGTAAAATATAAGGGAAAGAACATTTATGAAGTGTTAAATATGACGGTGGAAGAGGCACTGGAATTCTTCTCTTCCCTGCCTGCTGTGCGGCGCAAGCTGGAGACTCTGGACGATGTGGGGCTTTCTTATATTCATCTGGGGCAGCCCTCCACAACGCTTTCCGGCGGGGAGGCCCAGCGGGTCAAGCTGGCAACGGAATTGTCCCGGCGCAGCACCGGGCGGACTTGCTATATTCTGGATGAGCCCACCACCGGACTGCATTTCGCGGACGTACAACGGCTGATTCAGATTTTGCAGCGGCTCACTGAGGGCGGCAATACGGTGATTGTCATCGAGCACAATCTGGACGTGATTAAATGTGCGGATTATATTGTAGATCTGGGACCGGAGGGCGGAGACGGCGGCGGACGGGTCATTGCCACGGGGACGCCGGAGGAAGTGGCGAACAATCCGAATTCTTTTACCGGAGAGTTTCTGCGAAAGGTCCTGCGGGATCAGAGATATGCCGGTGCGAGGTGAAGCGGCGTGTATGTGGGGCACGGGAGTTTACAGAAGGAGGAATGCATGGAGAGAGAGAGCCATTTTTTCGCGATGATGTCCCGGATGCGTTATATCGAGCGCTGGGCCCTGATGCGAAATACGCAAAAGGAGAATCTCAGTGAACATTCCCTGGACGTGGCCATGATCGCGCACCTGCTGGCAACCATTCACAATGTCCGCTTCGGCGGAACGCTTTTTGCGGAAAAGGCGGCATTGATCGGGCTGTACCACGATGCCGCGGAGATCATCACCGGGGATATGCCCACTCCCATCAAGTATTTTAATCCCCAGATCCGGCAGGCTTTTCACGACGTGGAGGATGTGGCCGGACAAAAACTTCTCTCCCTGCTGCCGGAGGATTTGAGGTCAGCCTATGAGCCGCTTTTCTTTCCCAGGGAGGAGGATGCCTTCTTGTGGAGACTGGTGAAGGCAGCGGATAAATTGTCCGCGCTGATCAAGTGCGTGGAGGAGGAAAAGAGCGGCAACAGTGAATTTTCCAATGCCAAGGAGAGTACCTATCAGGCACTTTTACAGATGAATCTGCCGGAGGTGACGGTCTTTCTGGAGGAATTTCTGCCTTCTTACGCAAAGACGCTGGATGAATTGAACGGAGCGGGAAATCAGGCAGAGGGAACCGATAAGGATGGATAGCTGGAGAGCAGAGGCGACAAAGCAGATAATAAAAGAAGATGTGATGAATCGGGGATAATAAAATGATTGCACTAGGAAGCTTTTTCAATGCATTCATACCAGCAATTCGCGGCATTCACACCAGAAGGAGTTAGATTCATGGAGCGGGAGACAATTATTGTGATGGATTTCGGTGGACAATACAATCAGCTGATCGCCAGAAGAGTCCGGGAATGTCAGGTCTACTGTGAGGTAAAGCCTTACAGTATTTCCCTGGAGGAGATCAAGAAAATCCAGCCGAAGGGCATTATTTTTACCGGCGGACCGGACAGTGTCTATCTCCCCGATTCTCCGGTCTGCTCGGTAGAATTTTTGAGGCTGGGGATACCGGTGCTGGGGATCTGCTATGGTTGTCAGCTGATGGCGTTCCTCCTGGGCGGGACGGTGGAGCATGCCCTGGTCAGTGAATACGGAAAGACAAAAGTCATCGTGGATCGGAATTCCGTGCTTTTTTCTGATGTGGAGAAGGAGACTATCTGCTGGATGAGCCACACCGACTACATTAAACAGGCGCCGGAAGGATTTGCCGTGACTGCGCAGACCCCGGTTTGCCCGGTGGCCGCCATGGAATGTCCAGAGCAGGGACTTTACGGCGTGCAGTTTCATCCGGAAGTGATGCATACCGCAGAGGGCAAGAAGATGCTTTCCCATTTTGTCTATGATGTGTGCCACTGCAGCGGGGACTGGAAGATGGATTCTTTCGTGGATGCCACTGTGACTGCTCTGCGGGAGAAAATCGGAAGCGGAAAAGTGCTGTGTGCGCTTTCCGGCGGAGTGGATTCTTCTGTGGCTGCCGTGCTGCTGGCCAAAGCGGTGGGGAAGCAGCTGACCTGTGTTTTTGTGGATCACGGCCTGCTGCGCAAGAAGGAAGGGGACGAAGTAGCGGCGGTTTTCGGTCCGGAGGGACCGTACGATGTCAATTTTATCCGGGTGAATGCCCAGGAGCGATTTTATCAAAAGCTGGCAGGCGTCACGGAACCGGAGCGCAAGCGGAAAATCATCGGGGAGGAATTTATCCGCGTATTTGAGGAAGAGGCAAAAAAAATCGGCGCGGTGGATTATCTGGTTCAGGGCACCATTTATCCGGATGTGATTGAATCCGGCCTCGGGAAAAGCGCTGTTATCAAATCTCATCACAATGTGGGCGGTCTGCCGGAACATGTGGATTTCAAGGAGATTGTGGAGCCGCTGCGCATGCTTTTTAAAGATGAGGTGCGGAAAGTGGGGAGAGAATTGGGTATTCCTGCGCACCTGGTGAATCGGCAGCCCTTCCCGGGACCGGGCCTTGGCATTCGTATCATCGGTGAGGTGACTGCGGAGAAGGTGCATATTGTGCAGGAGGCCGACGCCATTTACCGGGAGGAGATTGCCAGAGCCGGTGTGGATCAGGATCTGGCGCAGTATTTTGCCGCACTGACCAATATGCGGTCCGTGGGTGTGATGGGAGACGATCGAACGTATGAATATGCCGTTGCCCTGCGGGCGGTGACGACTTCTGATTTTATGACGGCGGAGTCTGCGAGGCTTCCTTGGGACGTGCTGGAGACGGTGACCAATCGAATTGTCAACGAGGTGAAGGGTGTCAATCGGGTATTCTATGACTGCACCGGGAAGCCACCGGCGACGATTGAGTTCGAAT
>CAZROZ010000088.1:0-5134 GCA_964601745.1 uncultured Lachnospiraceae bacterium
AGATCCATCGATTTGACAAGACTCACTGTGCCGCAAAAGTAGGAGTTACATCGTATTCTGCCCCAAACAATGAAATCATTCCGCATACGCTGCCTTTAGCGTATCCGCCAGATGGCAGGCGACAAAATGCTGCGGATAGATCTCGATCAGCTGCGGATTTTTCCCGTTTTTACAGCACTCCTGGCAAAAATCGCATCTCTTCATGAACCTGCACTGATCGGGCAGATTGATGGGAGAAGTGATCTCGCCGCGCAGCAGCTTTCTCTTGGGTTTATCCTTGCCCACAGTGGGGATCGGAATCGCGGACAACAGCGCTTGGGTGTAGGGATGCGTGGGATGCGCGAACAGCTCATCGGCAGGCGCCTTCTCTACCATCTGTCCCAGGTACATGACCGCGATGTCGTCCGAGAAATATCTCACCACCGAGAGATCGTGGGTGATGAATACATACGTCAAATGATTGTCTCTCTGCAATTGCTTCAGCAGGTTCAGGATCTGCGCCTGAATCGAGACATCCAGCGCGGAAACCGGTTCGTCACACACAATCAGCTTCGGATTCACCGCCAGTGCCCTGGCAATACCGATACGCTGTCTCCTGCCGCCGTCCAACTCATGTGGATAGGAATTTAAAAATCTGCGGGCAAGACCGACGGTATCCATCAGTTCCAGCGTCCTCTTTTGAATCTCCTCCTTGCCGTGGAGCAATTTGTGCTCTTTGATCGGCTCACTGATCAGCTGATTGATGCTTTGGCGGGGATCTAGAGAGGAAAACGGATCCTGGAAAATGAGCTGCATCTGGGTGCGCAGCGGTCTCATCTTGCTCCGGTTATAATTCGTGATGTCCTCCCCGTTAAAGATAATTTTCCCGCTGGTGGGATTCAAGAGCTTCAGTATCGTGCGACCCGTAGTGGATTTGCCGCAGCCGCTCTCCCCCACGATGCCAAGGGTTTTTCCTTCTTCGATGGAAAAGCTGACTCCGTCTACGGCATGGAGTTTTCCGCTGGGGGTGTCAAAGTACTTGGTCAGATCCTGTACTTCTAGGAGAATGTTTTTCTCAGCCATTTGCGTCCCTCCTCAGTCGAAAATTAGGATCGTCGTACGCGCTGCACGCTACATAATGTGTGCCGTCTACAAGCTTCAGTTCCGGAACGGCATTGCTGCATGATTCTCTGGCGTAAGGACAGCGCGGCGCAAAAGTACAGCCTGACGGCAGGTGCATGGGATCCGGCATCAGACCCTTGATCGGGACCAGTTCCTCTCCCCTCTTTTTCAAATTGGGAAGAGAATCAAAAAGTCCGATCGTGTAGGGATGCCGTGTGTTGTTATACACTTCATCCGCTGTGCCTACCTCTACAATCCTTCCCGCGTACATGACCGCTACATCGGTGCAGACATCGGCTACCACGCCCAGATCATGGGTGATAAGAATCATCGACATGTGATTTCGATCGATCAATTCCTTTATCAAATCAAGCACCTGCGCCTGGATCGTCACATCCAGAGCGGTAGTCGGCTCATCCGCGATCAGAAGATTGGGTTGACAGGCAAGGGCGATGGCAATGACCACCCGCTGCTTCATGCCGCCGGAAAACTGATGGGGATAATCATTCGCGCGATTCTCCGCGATCCCCACCATCTTCAGCATCTCCTTGGCGCGATCCATCGCCTCTTTCTTGCCGACATGCTCATGGATCTGCACGCTCTCCGCGATCTGCTGCCCCACCGTGATAACGGGGTTCAGTGCCGTCATCGGGTCCTGGAAAATCATGGCCACATCAAAGCCTCTCATCGACTCCAATTCTTTTTCGCTCATTTTCAGGACGTCTTTTCCGTCCAACGTAATGGAACCGTTTTTTATCACGCCCGGAGGATTGGGAACCAGGTTCAAAATACTCATCGCAGTGGTCGTTTTCCCCGCGCCGGTCTCCCCGACCAAGCCTAGAATATGCTCCCGCTCCAGACTGAGAGACAATCCGTTTACCGCCTCTACGCATCCATCATCGGTTTCGTAATGGACCACCAAATCTTTGATCTCTAAAACTATTTCTGCCATAAGAATGCCTCCCTCATTTCTTCAGCTTTGGATCCATTGCGTCCCGCAATCCATCTCCCATCAAATTCAAAGCCAGCACGGTCAACATGATCGCAAGGCCGGGGAAGAGACTCATCCATCCCGAGCTGCGGATATACTGACGGCCATCGGCCAGCATTGTGCCCCATTCCGGTGCCGGAGAAGGAATTCCCACTCCGAGGAAACTCAGAGAGGAAGCGGATATGATATTAGAGCCGATTCGAAGCGTCATCTGTACGATGATCGGGCTGAGGCAATTTGGAATAATATGCTTCAGGATGATTTTCCATGTGGGGAGCCCCATAGAATACGCGGATTCGATATATTCCTGATCTCTTATGGTCATGACAGATGCCCGGGTGATTCTGGCAAACGCAGTCGCGGAGCTGACCGACAGCGCGATTAAAAGGCTGAAAAGGCTGGTGCCCATGAGCTGCACGATGACGACCGCCAGCATGATATTGGGAATGGAATACAAAATGTCGTTGGAACGCATGACCAATTGATCCACGAACCCGCCGTAGAATCCAGCCAGTGACCCCAGGATAATCCCGATTATCAGACCGAGAGCCGTACTGCCGATACCTATGATCAGCGAGTAGCGAGCGCCGTACAGAACCCGGGCGAAAATATCCCGGCCGATATTATCTGTTCCAAACCAGTGTTCCGCGGACGGCGCACTGTAGATGTCCGGGGACATGCCTATGACGTCGGTGTCGTAATCATAGATGAACCCAGCCGCGACGGCTCCGATTACTAAAATGACCAAAAAGACCATTCCGATTACAGCACCCTTATTCTTCAGCAAACGACGCCACGTCTCCTGCGCCTGAGAACGCCCCTTGTAGGAAATATCATTATCTTCCACAGGGGCACTGCTTGCCTTCTTCCTCATGACGTCGCCTCCTTCCTGGAATACTGTGCTTTGATGCGCGGATCGCAGTAGGCGTAAATGATGTCAACCACAAGGTTGATCAATGCCATCATCACACAGCAAAGGATGATAGACCCCGTCACCATGGGGGCATCCCGTTTGCTGATAGACTCAAAGACCAAACGCCCAATCCCCGGCCAGCCAAAAACGGTCTCTGCCAAGGCGGACCCGGTCATCACGAAGCTGAACTGCATTCCGACGGCCGTCACAATGGGAATCATCGCATTGCGAAGACCATGATAATAAATGACTCTCTTCCGGGAAGCTCCTTTCGCTTTCGCCGTTGTCATATAATCCGCCCGAATGACATCCAGCATGGCACTTCTGGTCGTCCGTGTGATCAGCGCGGCCAGGCCCAGGCCCACAGTGAGCGAGGGAAGCACGAGACCTGACCATCCTACGTCCGACACCGTCCCGCCGGAGGGGAACCAGTGAAGATTCAAAGAAAAGATCAGAATCAGCATGAGTCCCAGCCAGAAATTCGGCATGGACACCCCGAACAATGCCGTGATCATTCCCACTGTGTCCTGCCACGAATTCTGTCGTATCGCGGTATAGATGCCCAGTGGAATTGAGATAACGCAGGCTAGAATCAAGGACGTCCCGCCGAGTAGCAATGTGGTGGGAAGACGATTCATAAAAGTTTGAAAAACATCTAAGCCGGTGACGTACGAAGTACCCATGTCACCTGTGATAATGCCGCCTAAATAGCGAAAATATCGCACGAAAAAAGGATCATTTAATCCCATGCTCTCCCGCAGTGCTTCCTGCTGTTCATAGGTCGCGTTTTCCGGCAGGATCTGAAGTACCGGATCTCCCCCGGCAATATCCATCGCCCAGTAGATCAGCAATGAAGTGAGCAGGATAGTGGGAATCATGAGTAGCAGCCGTTTTAATACATATCGTATCATCTTGTCAATTCCCCTTTGTTCTTCTATGGTAAAACTCTCATGCGCCGCAGCGGAGCAATCCGTGGGCTTGGCTTTCCTCCATGTAGCGTCCCGCTTGTGGGGTATGATGGTTTATTTTGCAAAAATAGGAGGGCCGAACAGTGAAAACCTCCGGCCCTCTAGTACCCGATCATCAAAACTTTAAGGGATTTTCCCTTAAAGCGATGAGAAATCAATCTTCAAGAGAGACATATGCATGCGTCCAGACGTGATTGCCGCCGCCAAACAGATAAGTGCCCTGCAGATTCTTATTGTAAGCAATCACCAGATCCGGAACGTAAAGCGGTACCTGGGGAACGATGTCCGCCATATACTGCTGTAATTCATGACTCTCATTCAACCGCGCGTCCACATCCTGTTCACTCAGGATCTTGTCCGCCATTTCATCTACATAGGGATCCTTCAGCTGGTGGTAATTGGTCGGGAAGTTCGTGTAGAACAACTCGCGATAAACCTCGTCCAAACGAGTCATACAATTCCACCGCCATAAGAACATCTGCTGATTCCCGGCCTGGCACTCTGTCTTTAAAGTGGCCTCATCCAAGGGAACAATGTTCACCTCAATGCCGATCTCTTTCAGATAAGACTGGATAATAGGAGCGATGGTGCTGTAAGGGGCCGCGTTGGAACTGTACAGGTCCACTTTCAAGCCGCCGCCGTTCTCGTAACCAGCCTCTGCCAGAAGCTGCTTCGCGCGATCCACGTCGTAAGTATACGCTTCGATCTCATCATTATCGAGGAAACTCCACATTCCACGGTTCACAACGGTATATTGGGATTTGCCGCGCCCGTCCAGAACCACTCTGATGATGTTCTCCTTGTCAATGGCGCAGGACACTGCCTGCCGCACTTTCTCATTGTCAAAAGGCGCTTTGCTGCAATTGAAGCCCAGATAGAACAGACGGGTACCTGCCTGGGTGTGAACCGTCACGTTCTGGTCCTCTTCTAAGAATTGGATTTCCGTCGCGGGCGGGTCAATACAGACATCAATCTCCCCATTCTGCAGCGCGATGACACGCTGAGACGCTTCCTGGAACACCTTAAAAATGATCTCATCCGCGATACCGGGATCATCGCCCCAGTAATTCTCATTCTTTACAAAGCGTACGTATTGTCCTTCTTTCCACTCCGCGAACTTGTACTGGCCAGAGCCGACCAGCCAGGGCTCCGTGTTGCTGG
>CAZROZ010000088.1:5144-7234 GCA_964601745.1 uncultured Lachnospiraceae bacterium
CTCAAAAGCCGCTTTGGATAAGATCGACATCGGCTTGCCCATTAATTGGTCTAACAACTCGTTGCTGTAATTCTTCGTTGTCATCTGCACGGTGTAATCGTCCAGCGCTTCCACCTTCTCAATCAGTCCCAGATTGCCGGAAACCGCGCTGACGGTGGGATCCGGATCCATTGCCCGATTCATGGTAAATACAACGTCCTCTGCGGTCAATGGCTCCCCGGTGCTGAATTTCGCGTTTTCCACCAGGTGAAATACAAGGTGTGTGTCATCCGTCCACTCCCAGCTTGTAGCTAGAGATGGGAGCTTCTCGTTCGTCTCGTTATCAAGACTGATTAAACATTGATGAGTTAACGTAATGCAGTTATTGTTGATCTGATCGTTCTGGAGCAGCGGATTCAGCTGATTGATGTCAGAAGCTATCCCGATGATCAAATCCTTCTTCGCACCGGGAACACTGCCCTGCTCCCCATTGACAGCGGTGGGATTCTCACTTCCCTTGTCGCCTCCGCCGCCGCATCCTACTAATGTAAAAATCATTACGATGCTCAGTGCCAATACGAGTGCCTTTTTCACGAAATTAAAGTTCTCCTTTCCTGTACTGTGAGAAAGCGTTAAGGCAGCTCAGGCAGGAAGTCAGCCACAATCTCTTCCGCAGCGTGTCCTTTAACCCTTTCTCATGTTGCTGTAACAAGAAAAGAGTACACTTTTTCATTTGGATTGTCAACTGGTAAAGCGACGCAAAGCTGCAATCGGCACATGGGATTTCTTGACTTTTATTGTCTCATTTTTTATAATCATGGCGCTCTGTTTGAGGGACTTTCATTTTCAAGGAAACCACCAAACAAGCGAGGAAATCAGGCGGCAGAGGGACGATGAGAGGAGATTCCCATGCTCCACCTTTGCAAGGAGCTGCCATGAAAGAAAGCCATGGATTTCTCTGTGCGCAAAACCCTCTTATATCTGGAATTATCGTTTGATTGTTTTTAGCTGGAGGAAGCACCATGTACAATTCTATTTCAATGACACAGATGGCGGCAACCATCGCAAAAACGCTGGGCACCGAGGCGCCGGCACAGGCAGATCAATCCATCCCCCTTGTGGACGCATTTGTCCAGACTACACTGGGCAAAGAAACGGTAGACCGCGTGCTGATCTACAATCCTGACTGTGTGGGGATGTGGTTTTTTCAGAAATATACCAATCTCTTCATCCCGGTGACAAACGCGGTTCAATTGACTGTTCCCGTCGCGACGGTAAAACCCTCCTGGACCCCGGTCTGCTTCGGGACCATGTACACTGGGGTTCTGCCGGAGGTTCATGGCATTCAAAGCTACGCCAGACCCGTCATTACCGTTGATTCTCTCTTTGACTGCCTGCCCCGCGGCGGAAAAAGGGTCGCGCTTATCGCGGTGGAGAATTCCAGTATGTCATTAATATTTAAGGGACGGAAAATCGACTACTATGTCACGCCTTATGATGAAGAAGCAGTAGAAAAGGGATTAGAACTCATTGAGAAAGATGAATATGACCTGATTTCCATCTATAACCAGGAATATGACGACAAAATGCACCGCACGTATCCGGAGTCTCCCGCGTCTATGGCGGCCATGAACCATCACATTGAAAGCTTTGCCCGCCTGACAAGTGCCGTCAAAAAGCACTGGAGCGCACATGATTCCCTCGTCTGCTGGGCATCCGATCACGGCAATCATACAGATGCGGACGGACACGGCAATCACGGAGAGGATTGTCCGGAAGACATCAATGTGCTCCATTTCTATGGCATCTATCCGAGAAAGTAAGGAAAGACGCTTTCGCCCTTTCTATCAGGTGTGGAATTAGTCACTGTTGACACTTTGAAATTTCTCCGGAATTTGATTCACTATTCACCCTCAGACCCTTGTACAGACGTACAGACAAGCTTAGCCTAGACAGAAAAAAATCGCCCATCAAACGATGCGCGTTTTCTTCCATGGAAACAAAGGGACTCGAACCCTTGGCCTCCCGCTAGTCAGGCGAGCGCTCTCCCCGCTGAGCTATGTTTCCAAAAAAGCGGATAACGGGAATCGAACCCGCCTCTCCAGCTTGGG
>CAZROZ010000089.1:0-359 GCA_964601745.1 uncultured Lachnospiraceae bacterium
ATTATTATGGAAATGACGTTGCGCTGGTACGGCTCAAAATTTGACACCGTTACCTTAGAGCAGATCAGACAAATCCCGGGTGTCACCGGTGTCATCACCACCCTCTATGATGTGCCCGCGGGAGAAGTTTGGACGCAAGAAGCCATCCATGCACTGAAAGAAGAAGTTGAAGCGGCAGGGCTTCACATCGCCGGAATCGAGAGCGTCAATGTCCACGACGCCATCAAGACTGGCGCACCGGACCGGGATTCCTATATAGACAATTACATCACGACGCTAGAAAATCTCGGCAAGGAAGACATACATCTGGTGTGCTACAATATCATGCCGGTCTTATACTGGACCCGCACAGAACTGGC
>CAZROZ010000089.1:369-7225 GCA_964601745.1 uncultured Lachnospiraceae bacterium
TATACACAGGAGGCGGTGGACGCCCTGAATCCAGAGGAAATGTTCTCCTCCAACTCCGGTGATATGAACGGCACCGTGATGCCGGGCTGGGAGCCGGAGCGGATGGCGAAGGTGAAGGAATTATTTGCTCTCTATAAAGACATTGACGACGAAGCGCTCTTTGCCAATCTGAAGTATTTCCTGGAGCGGATCATGTCGGTCTGTGACAAGTATGACATCAATATGGCCATTCACCCGGACGATCCCGCCTGGAGCGTATTCGGTCTGCCCCGAATCATCATCAATAAAGAAAATATTCTGCGGATGATGAAAATGGTGGACAATCCCCACAATGGCGTCACGTTCTGCTCTGGTTCCTATGGCACCAATTTGAACAATGATCTGCCGGATATGATTCGCTCGCTGAAGGGGCGGATTCATTTTGCTCACGTGCGCAATCTGAAATTTCACTCTCCCACCAATTTTGAGGAGGCGGCACATCTGTCTTCCGACGGCTCCTTTGATATGTATGAAATCGTGAAAGCCCTTTTTGACATCGGCTTTACCGGCCCGATTCGTCCGGATCACGGGCGCATGATATGGGGCGAGGTGGCTATGCCTGGCTACGGTTTGTATGACCGGGCTCTGGGCGCCGCTTATATCAATGGACTCTGGGAAGCCATTGAGAAAAGCGCGAAGGCCGCGGCAAAGTGTTGACTCTCTCTGGCGCTTCCATCCATTGCAATTGGCTCTGAGCTCCGTCTGAACAAGGGAATAAAGCGCAGAGTCTCTCATTTTTCATCGGAACGAGGAAGAAGGAATTTCTATGACCACCCATTGTCCACACTGCAAAGTCGATTATGAGGATGACGTTTATGTGTGTCCTGTCTGTGGCAATAATACGGAATTTGTGAAAGACGGCGCCACCTATACGCTGCTGCTGAATCTCCCCGGTGATGAGATAGAACAGGCAAATCGTTTCCTGGAGTTTCTGCACTACGAGGGGTTGACAGAGGCATACCTGGAACAGGACCCTGTCAATCTGTTCTTTCACATTTTCGCCTCCCCTGTCCACGCCAAGGAAGGAAATCTCCTATACAGTAGTTTTGTGGAAGGCATGCGGGAGGAAGAAAGCGAACGCTCGCGAGATGGTGAGAGCGACCGTTCAGCAGATGGTGAGAATGCCTCTTTGCTTGACGGGGAGAATGAGGGAACGGAAGATACAGAGGGTGAATCGGACGGAGACGATCTGGATGACAGCAGTCTTTCTCAGCAGGGATCCTCTGCCACCTATGTGGATAAGCGCTCCAAATACCAGGATTTTCGCTCCTCTGGTTTCGCCCTGATCGGCGGCGGAATCCTGGCTATCATTTTTGCCGTGCTGAATTATCTGAATGTGATCCGGCTTTTTTCCGGGCTGCTGCCATTTCTGGTCCTCGGTGGACTGGGGCTTTGCTTCCTCTTTGCCGGCCTCAATTCTCTGCGCCGTTCCAATCAGCTGAAGTCGGAGATCGAGGCGGAGCGTGAAAATCGCGTCCGAGTGGAGACGTGGCTGACAGAAAATGTGACAAGGGAGATGCTGACCCCTCTAGCGCAGACAGAGAAAAGTCCGGAAGCGCTGGCGATGGCACAGATGGACCTCATCAATTCCAAACTCACAGAGCAATTCGACGCGGACCCTGCTTTCCTCTCTATGATGGCAGAGGAACATTATAACCGGTTAATGCAGGCAGAGGATGATTCTGCGGAATAGGGCGACACTCTAACGAATAGAGAAGCAGACTCAAAAAGAGACGCTATGATATCTGTCATAACGTCTCTTCTTTTATTTTTCTTTTTCCTTTTCAATGATCCTCTCTCCTCTGCCCGGCGTGTACTCCCGTCCAAGGATGTCAGCCATCTCCTCCGGTGTTTCAAGGCAGCCTTCGGCAATCCACTCCCGCAACATGGCGGCCAGACCGGCTCGAAAAAAAGCCTGATGATACCGGGATTCCTTTTCCGACGGGTACTCCATTTTCCTTATCGCAGCCGCCATTCCCTGTTCCGCGCTCTTTGTCAGAGCCACATTCAGCAGCCGAACGCCACGGCATCGATCAAAATAGACATTGTAGAAATCCCGGTGCTCCTGCACGAAGCGGAAGAATTGGGTAAAGCGCTCTCTGATATCCCATTCCCCATCAGCGGTAAAAATATCCCCAGCACGCTTGGCATATCTGCGGTCAATCTTTACCATCAGATCAAAGACATCCTCAAAATGGAGATAAAAGGACGAGCGATTGATGCCACATAAATCGCACAATCGACTCACACTGATTTTCTCCGGCTCATTCTCTCTGGAAAGGCGCAAAAAAGCGTCCATAATTCTGTCCTCGGTCTCCTGAAATCTCTGATTATTCGATTTATTCATACTCTCCCCTTCCCTTTGATCTGAGATTCTTTTGGAATTCTCTCTTCTCTTATTAAAGCGACAGATGGCGTGATATTGATGGTTGAAACGCGGCGCTAGCACCCTATAATGAGAACATACCCCATGCTCCAAATATGGGGCATCACCATAGATAAGCAATCCGGGCTATCACCCTACTTGCTCATATGCACTTAGCATCGCTGTAAAGGAGGAATCTCATCGTGGATAAAAATCAGGAAATCCTGGAGCGGGGACGCTATACAAAACTCCTGCTCACACTGTGTGTGCCCACCGTCATCATCATGCTGGTGACAGTCCTATATAATATGGCAGATATTTTCTTCATTGGACAGACGAAAAGCGAGGATATGATCGCTGCCGTCAGTCTCTGCTCTCCTCTTTTTTCCATCCTCTCCGGTCTGGGGACACTTCTGGGCAACGGCGGGTGTACGACAATCTCCCTCGCCCTAGGGCGAGGGGACACAAAGAGCGTAAAAAATGTCTCCGCGCTGTGCTTTTACGGTTCTCTGGCACTGGGCGGCGTATTCATGGCGGCTGCCTTATTCTTCCTGGCACCGATCTGCCGTCTGCTGGGCGCGGATGAAGCCACCATCGGCTATACGGAGAATTATCTGCGGGTCATCGCCGTCGGTGCCCCGATCATGCTTTTCTCCAACGTATTCCTGAACCTGATCCGTGCCGACGGCGCCGCCAGGCAGTCTATGGTCGCCAATCTACTGGGAACCGTCACAAACATCGTCCTCGACCCGATATTCATTCTCACCTTCGAAATGGGAGTCACAGGAGCTGCCATTGCCACTGTGCTGGGCAATGCGGTCAGCGCCCTCTATATCATCTGGTATTGCCTCAAGAAGGTCAATTACTACTCCTTCCATCCCGGGGATCTGACCTTAAAGAGGGAGATCGCCGTTCCGGTGATAACACTGGGACTGCCGATGGCGTTCAGCACGATCCTGATGAGTGTTTCCCACATGATTTCCAATCACCTGATGATGGATTACGGCTCCGCGGCGATGTCTGCCGCCAGTGTCTCCGGGAAAATCAATATGCTCCTCTCCATGACCGCCATGGGGATCTGCATGGGGATGCAGCCTGCCATCTCCTACAACTATGCGCGAGGCGATAAGAACCGCACAAGAGAGATTGTGAAAAAAACCGCCCTCACTTGCGTCGTCGTGGGCAGCGCACTGACCGTGTTCTGCTTCCTCTTCCGGGATACGCTGATCAAAGCCTTCATCGATAGCGAGAGAGTGCTGACACTGGGCAGGTTCATGCTGACCGCGTCCCTGATTATGGGACCCTTCTACGGGCTCTATCAACTCTGCACGACGTATCTCCAAGCCACCGGCAGGGCAGATTATGCCACCTTCGCCTCTCTCCTCAATAAAGGCGTCATTTTTCTTCCCGTTCTCTTCTTGCTCCACGCTCTCTTTGGACTCTACGGCATCGCCTGCACGGCACCAGTCACTGACGCGCTGAGTCTCCTGGCTGCTTTTCTTCTGTGTAAAATGGCAGAAAAAAAGCAGCCAGACACCCCTCAAAAAAGGACTGTCTGTTGAGGAGATCATCATGTCTAACTTTTCAGGATCATAAAAGAAAGTCCACGGAAGTGCTCCGCTTCGCTACGGCAAAGTCAAGAAAAGGCGATAAACTCATGACTGAGGATAAACTCATGACTGAGATTACGAGAGTGCGTCGTCAAATTTCCAATGATAAAATCCTCTACAAACACAAGAATCCCCCCGGAATGAGGTTCACAAAAGCAAAATCCTTTTTCCGGGGGAACTCTATTTTCTATCGTTAACGACATTGAAAATTTCATGTTCGAGGAGCACAAAAGTAATTGAAAATCAAAACAACATGAATCATGTCGTTAACTATGTCGTATTACGCCAGGAATTTCCTCGCCTCTTGAGCGATGTGATCGGCTGTCAGACCATATGCCTGGAAGAGTGCTGCCGGTGTGCCGGACTTTCCGAATTTATCCATCACACCCACCTGCGCAAATCTTCCGCCGGGAACGCCGGCAATGACTTCCGCCACCGCGCTCCCAAAGCCGCCGATGATGGAATGCTCTTCCGCCGCCACGATGCCTTTGCACTTTTGATGATAGGCAAGCACGTTTTCTTTGTCCAGAGGCTTTATGGTATGATGATTGACCACAGCGGTGCTGATCCCCTCCGCCTCCAGCATCTTGGCGGCAAGGAGTGCCTCTTTCACCATGAGGCCTGTGGCCATGATACAGACATCCGTCCCGTCCTTCAGCACATTCGCTTTGCCGGGGATGAACGGAGTGGCCTCATCGGTAACGTCATCCACCACGGGTCTCGCCACCCGCAGGTAGACCGGGCCATTGATGTCGATCGCCGCTTTCACCGCTTTTCTCATCTCAGTCGCGTCACAGGGAACAAAAATTGTCATGTGGGGCAGCACCCGCATCAGGGCGATATCCTCAATCGACTGATGAGAGCCGCCGTCCTCCCCCACGCTTAAACCGGAATGGCTCAAGCCCATTTTCACGTTGGCATTCACATAACAGACAGAATTGCGGATGATCTCATAGGCACGGCCGGTCCCAAACAGGGCGAATGTGCTCACAAACGGGATGAGTCCCGCGTGAGCGAAACCGGTGGCCTGGGCAATCATATCCGCTTCCGCAATTCCGAAATTAAAATACCGCTCCGGATAGACCTGCGAGAAAATATTTGTCATCGTGGCATGCCCTAAGTCCGCCTCCAACACCACGATCTTGTCATTCTCGGCAGCAAAATCTCTCAGCGCCTCTCCATAGGCATTTCGCAATGATTTTCCCATGTTATTCCACCTCCAGTTCCGCCAGAGCCTGCGCTAGCTGCTGGGCATCAGGTGCCTTGCCGTGCCAGCCCACCTGGTTCTCCATGAAAGAAACTCCTTTGCCTTTGATCGTCTCACAACAGATGAATTTCGGTTTCCCGTGGACCGGCCGTTTCAGTGCCTGCGTGACCTCTTCGATATCATGACCGTTGACCTTACAGCAGTCGAAGCCGAATGCCTGATATTTTTCCACCGGATCCCCCAGGCTCATGACCTGATCATTGGTGCCGTCAATCTGCAGTCCGTTGTGATCCAGCATGACCGTATAATTATCCAGTTTATAATGGGCGGCTGCCATCGCGGCTTCCCAGACAAGACCTTCCTGCATCTCCCCGTCCCCGATGATGACATATACACGATATTTCTTGCCCAGGTATTTGGCCGCCAGTGCCATCCCCGCCGCCACGGCAACGCCTTGCCCCAGAGATCCTGTATTCAGATCGACGCCCGGTGTCTTGGTCCTATCCGGATGTCCCTGCAGGTGACTGTCGATCTTGCGGAGCGTGAGCAGATCCTCTTTGGGAAAATATCCCAGATCCGCCAGCACGGCGTAGAGCGCGGGGCAGGCGTGTCCTTTGCTCAGCACAATGCGGTCTCTGTCCTCCCAATTGGGATTGGAGGGGTCTATGTTCGCGACGTTGTAATACAGCGCCACCAGCATGTCCAAGACTGACAAGGAGCCGCCCGGATGTCCGGAGCCGGCCGCCGCGATCATTTTCAACACGTCCCGGCGCAAGAGAGTCGCCTTTTCTTCTAGATTCATCACAATATCCTCCTTCTCCTAAAAACGAATGTTACTCTATCCCGTGCCTGTGGACCATAACGTCGCTCACTGCAGCAGAGCTTTTGCCTTTGCAATCTGCTCCTGGTTCAAGGAAAGCACATCGCTATTGCTCTGGGCACTGAGGGTGTCTTCGATCAGCGCCAATTTGACGCCGGGGCGCGTAATCGTATTGTGCCACAGGCCCGCAGGGATTGCGTACACTTTTCCTTGCGCCATGGGCAGTTTCTTGAACTGCAATCCTTCCTCCGTCTCATTGGCGTAGAGCAGACAGCACTCCCCCTCTAGCAGCACAAAAAGCTCATCCGTGCCGTTATGCCGCTCCAGATTATCAAAATTTGCGATGTCATTGGCAGGCTTATAATTTTTAATGCCCACACCCCAGTGAGGCGTGGTATGTACCCAACGAAGCGCTTCTCCCTCATAACTCAGTTCTTGAATGTCCATTCTTTTGTCCCTCCTTCTATTGATCTTTGGCCAAGTGTCCTTCCCTTTTCACCGGGTCCTCTCTGTGCTGCCACCCAAGTCCCCTTCCTTTTTCACCGGATCTCCCTGTGCGTCCGTCCAAGTCTCCTTCCTTTTCACCGGGTCTCCCCGCGCGTCCGCCAAGTCCCTCTCATCTTCCACCAGTTCCCCCAGATAATAAAACCCCTTACACTCCCGCAAAAAGACCTGCTGCAGCGTGCCTAGCAGTTCCGGTTTTCCTGGAAAATGCACCAGCAAATTGCCGGAGAGGCGACCCGTCATGAGACCGTCCTCCCGGTTGCACTCCTCTACCAGCACCGTCTGCACCGTCCCGGCGAAGCGCTGGGCTC
>CAZROZ010000090.1:0-1290 GCA_964601745.1 uncultured Lachnospiraceae bacterium
TCATTCCTTTTTCCTGACAAAGCATGGCCAGCTGTTCCGTATTTGCACCGATGGCATAATAGTTGAGAATCGCGTTACACCCTGCCATCGCCGCATTTTCGATAAATGTCATTGCCGCGTCCAGAGAAGAAATAGCCTCCGAAAACATGAATTCACAATTATAGTGCGGGGCGATGTAGTCATTGAAGTAATTCGCCCTGATGACGCTCTCGTCATTTAACTGAACCTCAATCACGCCGATTTTGAATTTCTCATGTTCCGCACCGCCCGGATTCTCCGCTCCGCCAGTGGCATTTTCTGATCCCCCTGCGGTGGTGGAAGCATTGTCGTCCCCATTGCCGCCGCAAGCGACAAGTGATACCGTCATAACCATCACAAGGAGTAGGGCTGCGATTCTTTTCATCATCTTTTTCATAGTATTTGATTCCTTTCTTCTGTTTTAATGTATAGTTTAAAGTATCTATATTTTATTCTCTATCTATTCAAAATTCTTCTGAAGCTCAATTCTGCTCTCCCGGGTCAGAATTGCTGCCATTCTCCTGCTTTCCTGCTTTCCCGAGTCAAAATTGCTGCCATTCTCCTGCTTTTCCTGATCAGAATTGCTGCCGATTGGGAAGTGTCTTTTGCCGTTCGCTATTTAAGAATACAAGCAGCAGGAAGATCACGCCCCGGAAGCCTTGAATCAACGTGGAATTCACCCCCAGAAGCAGCAGACCTGTATTTAGCATAGTCACAGTGATGGCACCGATGACGCCTGCATAGGTATTGGCCTTTGCACCGCCGAAAATGGACATGCCGCCCAGTACTGTGGCAAGCATGACATCCATGCCCATACCGGTTCCCACTGTTGCTGCCACATTGCCGGTGCGAAGGATCTGCAGGACGCCTGCCAATCCAACACCGATACCGGCAAAAAGAAACGATTGAACAATACTCTGATTGATGCTGATTCCGGTCTGCTGTGCGCACGTCTCATTCCCGCCGATAAAACGAAGCTTTCTGCCGATAGCCGTCTTATGGAAGACCAACAGGCAGAGGAGAAAATAGGAGATGAACGCGATATATCTGAAATTTCCCTCCAACGCCTTGCATGCCATAAAATCGACCCCGATGGGAGTCGCACCCACCAACACAGTGGTGATTGCCGAATAGACGGACATGGCTACGATGGCGACCATTGCGCTCTTGATGTGAAAGACCACACCCAACATGCAGTTAAACATCATCAAAATAAGGCCCATTCCCATCGTCACCAGAATCATCACTGCCATGCTGTTGGTCGCCTGAAAT
>CAZROZ010000090.1:1300-7190 GCA_964601745.1 uncultured Lachnospiraceae bacterium
AGCCAGCCCCATTACATTCCCAACAGAAATATCAATATTTCCCGTGGTATAGATGAATGATACTGCGGTAGCCATGGTGGCAACAATCAGACTCTGATTAAATATGTTTGTCAGGACATTTACACTTGCGAATTGTCCATGGGTCAAGATACAAAAGATGACAAATATGACAACCAGCATTGACAGCGGGAAGACCAGCGGAAACAACCGGTGATTCTTAACGATGTCAATCCGGTCTGCAAGTGTCAACCTCGGTGCCTCATGAATCGCTTCACTTGTTTCTTGCTGTGCCATGTTTTTCCTCCTTTCTTTAAATCATGCAATCAATGAGTTGATTGTTATCATAGCCTTGCCGGCGGAAAAACTCCCCGGTAACCGCACCATCTTTCATGATCAAAAGTCTGTCACTCATTCCGCACAGCTCCGGAAGTTCCTCCGAGATCAGAATGATGGACTTTCCCGCTTTCTTCATGTCATAAATCAACTGATACATCGATGCTTTGACGCCGATGTCAACCCCTCTTGTGGGGCAGTCGAGGATCAAAACGTCTGACTCTGCCGCCAGCCATTTGCCAAATACTACTTTCTGCTTATTGCCGCCAGACAACGCACTGACCGGCTGAAATACATCCACGCACTTAATTGCCAGGGAATCCACCTGCAATTGTTCGTACTGCCGCTCCTTTTTCCCAGAGATAAAAGGACCTTTCCCCCGATTCTTCTTATACCCGGTACTGGCGATATTGTCCCCGATAGAGGCATTCATGACCAGAGATTCCGTATCCCGATTTTTGGACACATAGCCCATTCCGTGACTGAAGGCAGTCTGGGCATCCTTGATCTTCACATTGCCATTCGTCAGCGTCACTTCCCCGTCAACTACCTCTTCCAGTCCATACAAGGCCCGACCCAGATCATGCATTCCGCACTCTGACAGACCACCGATTCCAAGAATCTCTCCCTTGTGAAGTTCCAGGTTGAAGCAGAGCAGACTGGACATCGTAGTGATATTGTCCGCTTTTAGGACCACCTGATCACTATATCCGTCCATGTCCATGCGGTAATAATTGCCGGTGACTTCACGACCAATCATCTTCTTTTTGATATCGTCCGGATCAAAATCCTTCTTCTCGATATTATCGATGATGACGCCGTCCCGCAGAACCGTCAGTGTGTCGCTGTGTTTCATGATCTCGTCCAGATCGTGACTGATGAAGACAACTGCCTTATTCTCCGCAGCGGCTTTGTGCATCAGATGATAGAGGATCTGACGACCGTTCTCTGAGAGAGCGGTCGTGGTCTCATCTATGACAAACATTTCCGGATTGTGTGCCATGACTTTTGCGATTTCGATCAACTTGCGCTGCTCCATGTTGTACCTGCTGGTAATGTCACCCGCCTTGATATCTTTGGCCCCGATCTCATCTAATGCTTTCTGGGCTGCGGCTATCATCTTTCTTCGATTGATGATGAGGCCACTGCGGAACTGATCATAATCGCCCAGGAAAATATTCTCAGCCACAGTAATCGTAGGAATGGTGCCCATCTCTTGCACAATGATTCCAATTCCTGCCTTGACTGCTTCCAGAGACGTCTGGGGCTTCCACGGTTGTCCTTTGTAGAACATTTCTCCGCTGGTCGCCTGCTGAATTCCGGCAATAATTGTCGTGACAGTGGATTTGCCGGAGCCATTTTCTCCGATCAATCCCCTCACTTCTCCGCGCTTGATTACCATATCCACATGACTCAATGCGACCGTCACGCCGAAGTTTTTGCACAAATCTTTGACTTCGACCAGAGTTTCACCTTTTTCTGACATAAAGTTCATGCCTCCTTTTCTCATAGTTTTTTGTGCAACTTATGCATTGATTGTACCCATTTGAATTTGTGTCAACTACCAAAAATACTGGAACCTGCTTTCTATTTTCCGTCCAAAATGAGAGGCACTTTTCAAAATCCGACTTTTTATGTATTCAAAAAAACGACTCCATCACAGGAAAAGACACCTGCTGTTGATATCCTCACAAGTCTTATTGAATTTCAAGGAATAAAAAAAGTGCGTCCCTCCCTGCAATTTCTGCAAAGAAGTTCGCACTGAAAATGACGAAAAAGCAATTTTCCTGGTAAAACCAGATTGTCCTCCTTGAGACCTTTTCCTATGGTGGTGCCTTATCGGTGTGCCAGTGTCTCCTCAACGGGTGACACGCCAAAGTATTTCTTATAACTGGCTGAGAAGTGACTGAGATTGGTGTAGCCAAGCCGAATTGCCACGTGGCTGACTGACATATTGGTATTTTGAAGCAGATCCCTGGCAGTCAGCATCTTCTGCTGAATCATATAGCTTTTGATTGACATTCCAGTCTCCTTCTTAAAAATCCGCGTCGCGTAATCTGCATTCAAGTGAACTTCCGTGGCAATCTCCTCCATCGTGATATTTTGATCCAAATGTGTGTCGATGTAATTCTTGATCACCGCAACCGCATCCTGCTGATCTCCTGGCACTGGTACTTCTGTATATTTGACAGCTGCCAAATGAATTAAATCCAGGATTCCCTCCAGAGATTTCATGCCGTTACTGTATATGTCCATTTCCTCTCTAGTCTGAAATAATTCTGAGATATCCCTGCCTCGAGTTTCCTGACCGGCAGTGAAAAGGATCTTCATAAATTCCTGGTAAAAGGTGAGGAGCACTTCTTGTCCCATCTGTCCCTGTGCCACCAAGTGAAATACCAGATCTCTGGCTTCTGCCTCCATCTTCTCTGGCTGGTGAGAGACAAGATAGGTCTGCCACCGCTTCATCTGGTCAACGACTGAGACTGGGGGCTGTCCTTTTAAAACTTCAGGAGAATAGATTCCGCAGCCTGCTCCCGCGTTCTTTTCCCTGGAATAAACCAATTTCTGCCAGTGCTCCGGCAGTTCTGCAAAACGATCACACCTGCAATAATGAATCGCGATCTCACAAGGCATGTCCAGTTCAAACAAGTCGAGAAAATATTGGAGATATTGACGTACCTTTGACTCCGTGTAGCGCTCCCCCTCTTTTTTCTGGAGAATCACGGCAAATGTCCCCTCTTCCATCGGGATGACTTCATGGTAAAACGCACTGGACACAAGTATTTCTTCTATCTGAGTATGCAATTGTTCGCGGAACTGCCCTGCTGTCTCCTGATCCCCGTTTTTCCACCGAATCACCTGAAGCAGCAAGACCCACAGATAGGTATCCCGATCCAGCCCGCGGATATCAGGCAGCTGCACTCGGCTTCCCGGCTCCGACAGATATTTTCGCCATGCATCCAGCAGCTGCTCTTTTTGCCTGCTCTCATAAAGGGCTGCCATTTCCAGCGTTCGCTGCACATCCTCTTGCTTGTGGAGTTCAGACACAGCCTGTCGAACCACTTCCACAATCTGACTGTAAGGAGCTGGCTGCAGAATATAATCGACTGCCCGCAGTTCCAGTGCTTCCTTGGCATAAACGAATTCAGAGTGACAAGTCAGATATATGATCTGCGTCTGGTAATTCTCACGGCGAATCCATTTTCCCAGATCAATCCCGCTTTCCACCGGCATCTCAATATCACACAGCATGACATCCGGGGCACCTTCCCGAAATACTTTCCTAGCCTCCATCGCGTTTCTGGCGCCGTCCACCCGGCTGAATCCCTGTGCAGTCCAGTCAATTCCGCGTAACAATCCCTGCAGGGTATCCTGCTGGTCATCCACAATCAGAAGCTTCATGTCAGTTTCTCCTTGTATGGTATGAGGATCTCAATGCTGGCACCACCCGCATTGCTAAAAACGGCAGAACACTCCTCGCCGTATAGGGCTTGTATCCGGTCGATCACATTATTCACGCCCACATGTCCCTCTGAGAGCAGCTCCTCTCGATTGCCATTTAGACGGTGGAGCACCTCCATGGAAAAGCCAAGTCCGTTATCCTGTACCAGAATGCGGACAAATGTCTCTTCATCCAACATCCTCTTTTCCGCTGTGAGAGAAACTCTTAGGGGCGCATCCTGCCTAGTCCCGTACTTGTAGCAATTTTCAACCAGAGAAAGAATACTGATGGGAGGCATCTGAAATTCACTCAAGTCCTCCTCCATATGAATCGTCAGCGATGGCGGCATTGCCTGTCCCACTCCGCAGAGCTCCATATAATTTCGGCACATGTCCAGTTCCTTTGCCAGATCTACGGTATTGCCGCTGATATCCAGCGTATAGCGCAAATGATTGGACAGCAGGTATACCAGCTGCTGAATATGCTCTTTCTTTCCTGTCTCCGCCATGGCATAGATATTTTTCAAGCAATTTAAGAAAAAGTGCCTGCGGATCTGCAGACGAAGCGCATCCATCTGATAAGTTTTCGCCTTCAGCTGCGTCTCATACACTTCCATGCGCTGATTCTGCAGCTCATCCACCATCTCATTAAAGGTGTCATTGATAAAGGCAAATTCACGGGAAGAATAGTCATCGGCACGGACCGAATACTCTCCATCCTTGATGGCAGTCATCGTTTTCACCAATCGATTCAGAGGAGTCAAAACAGAAAAAGATAATATTGTCCACAAAAGGATCAGAGACACCACAGTCACTGCCAGAAAGCTGAGCACAATCGTCTGGAGCCAGGACCTGTCATAGGAATATGCCACACCGTACAGAATGTTTAATCCCATAAAAGAGTGACGAACTATCATATAGTTATTTCCCATAACCTTCATCTTGTAATAGTCCGAATTCAGCAATTCCGGAATTTCTCCTCCATAATTGCGGAACCAATAGGAATCGGTCACCACATGTTCTCCAGACAGTACCACAACTGGGGAAGACATCTCATAATTCGTCACTGCCAGGCCGGAGAGATCCTGCACATCGACCAGGACAGTGCAATAATTTCCCTTCATTCCCATTGTCCGGACTAGAAATGGCGTCCCAGTGCTCTCGTCCAATTCCCAGCCTTTGTTAACCATATGATTTGCAGGGCGACACCTTCCCTCCACCATCTCTTCTATTGCTGTTCTGTGGTCCTCGCTATAGGAGACATTATACAGACTTTCCTCCATACCGGGCTGCCCCTCATCGTACAGAAAAACCGCACTGATGCTTCTGTTATTTTCCAGCAGTATAGAGGCATCTTCCTGCACTGTCTCCCCGTCGATGACCTGTTCTATCCCTCCAACGTCTTCTACCGGTTCCGCGTTCCAAAACTGAGGAAGGAATTCATCCGCCATCTGAAATTCCTCTGTCAGAGTGTTCAAAAAGCCGCCCAAAGACTCCTCAAAACTCTTTGCCAGCTGTCGGTCGGTCTCGTCAATAACGCTTTGCACGTAGATCAGAAACAATACAATAAAAAACAGATAGATCGCCAGAAAGATCAGAATGATCTTCCATCTAAGAGACCATCTGTGCCTTTTTGCAGTTTTTGTTCCCTGCATTTTAATGTGCCTTTCTTCTTCAAAGTAATAATAAAGAGGTCAAGATGCCGGATTCTCACGGATTGGACTCAAATGTTTCACGATGCATTCTCAGTTAGACGCATTATAAATCACGACTAAAAGGGATGTCCACAGTTTTTTAGTATGAAAGCCCAGTCGCAATGTTCATGCGGATGGACTGCTCGCAGGCTAATCCGCATGGACATTAGCGACGCTAATCCGTATGAGCAAAAAAGCGGCGTGACCGCAGGGAACGACGCGATTTGCGAATACGGGTTAGGATTGCGGGAGCTGCACCGCAGCGGAGCAATCCGTGGGCTTTCATTTTTATTGAGGTGCCCAGTCGCAATGTTCATGCGGATGGACTGCTCGCAGGCTAATCCGCATGGACATTAGCGACGCTAATCCGTATGAGCAAAAAAGCGGCGTGACCGCAGGGAACGACGCGATTTGCGAATACG
>CAZROZ010000091.1:0-4212 GCA_964601745.1 uncultured Lachnospiraceae bacterium
TTTTCGACACGGAGGAGCAGGAACCGGAGCGCTTCTACCACGGATTTGTGCTGGGGCTGATGGTAAGTCTGGATAGGGATTATTATCTGTGGTCGAACCGGGAGAGCGGACGCGGGAGATACGATGTGGTGCTGGAGCCGAAAGACCGAAGCCGTAATAACGCCTTCATTTTTGAATTCAAAGTATGCGACGCAAAAAGAGAGAAGGATTTGGAGGAGGCCGTAAAAAGGGCGCTAGAACAGATCGAGGAGAAGAAATATGACCAGGACCTGCTGACTCGTGGCTTTTCAAAGGACCAGATCCGGAAATATGGCTTTGCCTTTGATGGGAAAACAGTTCGTATCGGGTGCTGAAGCGTAAGTAATAGCAAAGCATCAAAACCGGGGTTTCACTCTTGTGGGATTCTCCGGTCTTTTTTGTGCTTTGTCCTTTTAGTGGATCCAAATGAGGTCAGTCTAGCGAATCCAAAAGAGACTTTTCAGAAGATCGCTTTGCAATACCTGCTGCGGGTAGAACGACAAACCAACTTTCCTATTTGTCTTATTTTCTGCTGCGGTGCATCTAGGAATCATATGAAAACAGGGACAATTTTCCTTATCATCCGCCAGAAATGTCATTGAAAAACAGAAAAATTTTTGGTACACTACCGTTAACGGCGCGATGTTTAGCGAGAAACGAAATAGAAACAGGAGGATAAAGTGATGCAAGGTTATAGCAGTGACAAAATTCGCAATGTGGTGCTCTTGGGACACGGCGGGTGCGGGAAGACAACACTGGTGGAGGCGATGGCATACACGACCGGTGTGACCCAGCGACAGGGCCGGGTAGAGGACGGCAATACCATCAGCGATTTTGATAAAGAAGAACAGAAACGCCTGTTTTCCATCTCTACGACACTGGTACCGATTGTCTATCAGGATATAAAAGTGAATTTCCTGGATACGCCGGGATATTTCGATTTCGTAGGCGAGGTCGAGGAGGCTCTGCGGGTGGCGGATGCGGCTGTGATCATAGTCTCTGCCAAGGCAGGCGTGGAAGTGGGTGCCATGAAAGCATGGGAGTATTGTGAGAAATATAATCTGCCCCGGGTGTTTTTCGTGACAGACATGGACGTGGACAATGCAAATTTCCAGGACGTGGCGGCAAAGCTGCAGGAGCTCTACGGAAATCACGTGGCACCCATACAGCTGCCCATTCGGGAAAATGAGAAATTCGTGGGCTATGCGGATGTCCTCACTACGAAGGGATACCGTTTCACCGTCAAAAGTCAGGTGGAAGAGTGCCCAGTGCCGGGTGATGTGGAGGGAAGCCTTTCCGAGATCCGGGATCAGGTGCTGGAGTCGGTGGCGGAGACCAGTGAGGAATTGATGGAGAAATATTTCGGCGGAGAGGAATTCACCGACGAGGAAATCAACGACGCGTTGAAACAAAATGTAGCAGATCGCTCTCTTTTCCCGATTCTCTGCGGGTCCGGTCTCAATACCCAGGGAACATTGCAGTTGCTGGACGCCATCAAGCGCTATGTTCCATGTCCCACGAAGGTCAAGATCCCTGCGGTCTGCACGAAGACAAATGAACCGTTTGAACCGGATTTTGACGAGAACAAGCCGTTTACCGCCCGGGTATTTAAGACCATTGCCGATCCCTTCATCGGACGGTTTTCCCTGGTGCAGGTGTGCTCCGGCATTTTGAAATCGGATGCCGTGATTTTCAACACCACCAAGGGGACAGAAGAGAAACTCTCCCGCCTGTACATTTTGCGGGGCAAAGAGCAGATAGAAGTAAAGGAGCTGAAAGCCGGGGATCTCGGCGCCATCGGCAAGCTCTCCGACACGACGACGGGGGATTCTCTCTCCACGAAGGCAATGCCGGTTCTCTTTGAGCATCAGGAGCCGCCGAAGCCTTATACCTATCAGCGTTATGTGACCAAGAATAAAGGGGACGCTGACAAGGTGTCACAGGCGCTGGCGAAACTGATGGATGAAGATTTGACGTTAAAGACCGTAAATGACAAAGACAATCGGCAGACGTTGCTCTACGGCATGGGGGAACAGCACCTGGAAGTGGTGGTCAGCAAGCTGCTCAATCGCTACAAGGTGGAAGTGGAGATCCGCAAGCCAAAAGTGGCGTACCGGGAGACGATCCGCAAGACTGTCACCGTGCAAGGTAAGCACAAAAAGCAGTCCGGCGGCCACGGGCAGTACGGCGATGTACACATTGAATTCGCTCCCTCCGGTGATCTGGAGCAACCTTATGTGTTCCAGGAGCGAGTCTTTGGCGGCGCGGTGCCGAAGAACTACTTCCCGGCTGTGGAAAAAGGCATTGCCGAGTGCGTGGAGAAGGGACCTCTTGCCGGTTATCCGGTGGTGGGACTGAGCGCTACACTGGTGGACGGATCTTATCATCCGGTAGATTCCTCGGAAATGGCCTTCAAGATGGCTGCCACCCTGGCATTTAAACAGGGTTTCATGGCGGCGAATCCAGTGCTGCTGGAACCCATCGCAACCATGAAAGTGGTGGTGCCAGATCGCTTCACCGGTGATATCATGGGAGATTTGAATAAGCGCCGGGGCCGTGTGCTGGGTATGAATCCGATTCACGGCGGCAAACAGGAGATCGTGGCGGAGATCCCCATGTCCGGAACGTTCGGCTATTCCACCGATCTGCGCTCTATGACCGGCGGCATGGGCGAGTATTCCTATGAATTCACCCGTTACGAGCAGGCTCCCTCAGATGTCCAGGCGAAAGTGGTGGAAGAGTCCGCGAAGCGTGGCGAGGATGACTAAAAAGCGCGGAGCCGTGATCCGTCCGTCATCACCGCATGCTTGAAATGTGGGGGGCAGAGATCAAAAATGAGAACCGGTTCGGAATTTTTGATGAAAATTCTGTGCCGGTTCTTTTTTGCGTGCTGCCACGGGTTTAGAAAGATGATCCAGAAGAGAAATTGGAATTTTTCCTTTCCCGCAGTACTTCGATCCTGCAGGAGTGTACTTCTGTTTTCCTGTCATAGGCGATACCGACACCTAGGACACGTCCGGTATGGGAAGAAGTCCCTCCCAATTGTGTCTCAAATTTCAGCAGACAATTCTTATCTTTTATTTGCTGCAGCGCTTCGTCTGCCGTATGATCTACCTTTAATTCCAGAATGATGCCGTCGGCAGTGGGATCTGTCTCCGGATAGAAAATGAAGTCTGCATAGCCAATTCCCGCCTTTTCCTCCCGTTCAATGCGGTAGTAATCCCGAGCAGACAAGTACATCAGCGTGACAAGCACCGTGAGCCCAGTTTCTGTATAGGAGAGGAGTGGGCTCTCTATATTGTGAGCATATTCCAGCAGCTTTGCAACGTGCGCTTCTTCCCCGTGCAGGGTTGCCTGAAGCATTTTCGAAGATCGCTGCGCCAGGGAATACAGATAGCCCAGAGAAGGTTTTTTGCGGAGCATAGCACTGAATTGCTCCATCAATTCCCGATTTGGAATCCGGACCATTCCATTTTCGTAGCTCAATAATCCGTATACTATCATGGCGGAGAAAATTTCGTCTTTTGTCGTCAGGCTCATAGAGACTGCCGCATATTCCCGGATTTTCGCGGGAACAGGAATTTCAGCCGTCAGCATTGCCAGGTCGTCGCGTACCGCGGCAATATTGTGACTCACATAGAAATAAATCTCATCATACGGACCGGAACTTGTCCAATAATTGCCCAGCTGGTTGTTGCACAGTGCGCACACCACGGAGTGCGGATTGTAAATGCGGATCCCTGTGGGCGTCTGATAACCGTCATACCAATCCCGCAGACCCTCACGGGTGATGAGAGGGTTTGACTCTGTTGTTAGATATTTTTCGTATAAAGTATCTACCTCCGGATCTGTAAAACCAAAACAGTCACTAAATTTTTCCTGTGTCGCCATCGTGTATTCGAGGAACATATTTAATTCAGATCCGCTGGAATATTTCGCGATGGGAAGTATCCCCGTCATGTAAGCCAGTGCCACATAGCCCTTATCCTTCAGAAGGTTACTCAGAAAACGAAGGTACTCTTTCTTATCCTGATCGGAGATGAAATCCTGGTGAAAGATATAATCCCACTCGTCAAATACAAAGAGAAACTGTCTCTCGTGATAGGAGTGGAACACTTCTGTCAGGGCATCCCATACGGTATCTTCCATCGAAATCCTGGCATCTGGAAATTCTGACATCAAGTCAGACAGCAA
>CAZROZ010000091.1:4222-7183 GCA_964601745.1 uncultured Lachnospiraceae bacterium
CCTTCCCTCAATCCGCTGTATGTAGTCTGTATAGCTCTTGCATTGCCGGGGAATTTCGTTGAAAGAGAGGAAGATCACGTCATATTTTCCGCGATAGTCCAGGTAATTAGGATTTTTGGAAATCTGCAGAGCATCAAATAATGTGGAGGTGGGATCCGCCTTGGAGAAAAAAGAGGCAATCATATTTGCCATCACAGTTTTTCCAAAGCGGCGCGGACGGGTGATGCAGATCGTATTGGCATTTGTCTGTATCCGTTCCATCAGGTCCGAGAGCAGGAAGGATTTGTCTACAAAATAAGGGCTGCGCAGTTCTCGCTCAAAATTCTTCACCGGTGCCATGGAATTCAGGTAATTTCCCATTTTGTTTTCCGTCCTTTCCTTGACGACAGAAATTGTTTCATTTTGAAGACTAGGCTGTGACAAGTTTCCTGACGCTTTGAAAAACGAAAAGGCATGTGGCATGCCGCTCACGATTCGCCTTGTCAATCGCATTGTATCATGCGGCTTTCAATTATGACAAGTGCATGTCTATCTCAGGAAACTGCTATGCATCATTTATAAGGTGTCACCCTATGCATGAGAGCTCCGTGCACTTTGACGTGCAAAAGCAGCTGTGAATATCTGTCCGCCTACTGTGCTGCGTCGTTCGTTTGCCAGCTGATTTTTATATTGTTTTTTCCCGTTAAATCGTGTATGATGGTTGACGCTGTGAGCCCAGAACCATGGGTGGAACCTGCTGCTTTTCACTTGATTGTTTTCCAATTTTAAAGAGGAAAGGACATCGCGAGGAACTGGTTCTTTAGTTGGCTCACCTCGAATCAATAGATCACTGCGGCAGGGGGATTTTCCTGCTCCGGGACCAAGGAGGAAATAGACATGGTAAAGGCAATCGTCGGTGCCAATTGGGGCGATGAAGGCAAGGGAAAGATCACGGATATGCTGGCGCAAAATTCAGATATCGTGGTCCGCTTCCAGGGAGGGAGCAATGCCGGACATACCATCATCAATCATTATGGGAAATTTGCACTGCATATGCTACCCTCGGGGGTATTTCACAGTCACACGACATCCATCATCGGCAATGGAGTGGCTTTGAATATTCCCGCTTTTGTGAAGGAACTCCAGAATCTGATGGAAAAAGGAGTACCGCAGCCGAGACTGCTCGTGTCCAACCGGGCGCAAGTGGTGATGCCTTACCACATTCTGCAGGATCAATATGAGGAGGAGCGCTTGGGCGGCCATTCTTTTGGCTCTACTAAGTCCGGGATCGCGCCTTTTTACGCGGATAAATATGCGAAGATCGGTTTTCAGGTGGCGGAACTCTTTGAGGAGGAGTCTACGCTGCGGGAGAAGATTGAACGGGTGCTGGCGCAGAAGAATGTGCTGATGGTGCATTTATATCACAAAGATCCCTTGTCAGCCGAAGAATTATATGAAACGCTCTGTGAATATCGGGAGATGATCGCTCCTTATGTCTGTGATACGGCTGCTTATCTGCGCAATGCCATCTCAGCGGGGAAGAACATTTTGCTGGAAGGGCAGCTTGGATCTTTAAAGGACCCGGATTTTGGCATTTATCCCATGACCACGTCCTCCTCCACGCTGGCAGCTTACGGTGCGATCGGTGCCGGGATTCCGCCCTATGAACTCAAGGAGATTATCGCGGTGGTGAAGGCATATTCCAGCGCGGTGGGTGCGGGAGAATTTGTCACCGAGATTTTTGGACAGGAAGCAGAAGAGCTCCGCAGCAGGGGCGGCGATGCCGGGGAATACGGTGCCACCACCGGACGGCCCAGAAGAGTGGGCTGGTTTGACGCAGTGGCCAGCCGTTATGGGTGTAAGGTCCAGGGTGCCACCTGTGCCGCGGTTACGGTGCTGGATGTGCTTGGTTATTTGAAGGAATTGCCGGTTTGCGTGGGATATGAGATTGACGGGAAGGTAACCCGGGACTTTCCAACCACTGCGCTGCTAGCCAAGGCCAAGCCGGTTTATGAGTACTTGCCTGGTTGGAATTGTTCGATCCGCGGGATCCGGGCGTATGACGAACTGCCGGCAAATTGCCGGAGGTATATTGAATTCATTGAAAAAGAATTGGAGACGCCGGTGACCATGGTTTCTAATGGACCAGGACGGGATGAGATTATCTATCGATGAAGTGCACTGTGTTGTCTTGTCAAAGGGACGACAGTGCCGTCTCATCCGCCACCAGAATTACATCCGGATGCAGCTGAAGGATGGACGCGGGGATCTGCGGTGTGACCGGACCGGAAGCCGCCCGTTTCAGGATCTCGGCTTTGTCCACCCCGCTTGCGATCAACAGGATTTTCTTCGCCATCATGATCGTCTTGATTCCCATCGAGTAAGCCTGCCTCGGAACTTCATCCGCTGAGGCGAAAAACCGTTTGTTTGCCTCGATTGTCCGTTCCTGCAAATCCACGCAGTGGGTTTCCTTCTCAAAAGCGGCACCGGGTTCGTTGAAACCGATGTGCCCGTTGTGCCCGATTCCCAGGAGCTGCAGATCGATGCCTCCTGCCGCGCGGATCCGTTCTTCGTACCGTGCGCACTCTCCTTTCGCGTCCGGGTTCGTCCCATTGGGGAGATTCGTATTCTCAGATGGGAGATTGACCAGATCAAACAGATTTTTGCGCATGAAATAGGCGTAGCTCTGCTCATTCTCGCTGGAAAGTCCCCGGTATTCGTCCAGATTGAACGTTGTGACTTCCCGGAAATCGAGATCCCCTTTCCGGTACCATTCGACCAGCTGCTGATAGGTGCCGATGGGGGAGGATCCCGTCGCGAGTCCCAGCACACAATTCGGTTTCATAATGATCTGTGCGGAGATAATATTTGCCGCTTTTCTGCTCATGTCCCGATAATCTCTTGCTCTTATAACCTTCATCTGTATTCCTTTTCCGTCGTTTCCCTTTCCTGTCGTTTCCTTCGCGGCCGTTTCATTTGACA
>CAZROZ010000092.1:0-1356 GCA_964601745.1 uncultured Lachnospiraceae bacterium
TAGGATTGCGGGAGCTGCACCGCAGCGGAGCAATCCGTGGGCTTTCATTTATGGTAGTGCCCCCATGTGGGGGCATGGGAGTTCACTGTAGAGCTGGCGGAAATTTTCGCGACTTTGTGAAGACAGCAAGATGTCATGCGCTGCATTTTTGATAGCGGGGGGGGGGAAAAAAAACCCAGTATGATTCGTGGATCCAAGTGACAGCAACGTTTTAAGGAGGGAGCACTGATGAAAAAAGAGAAGATGCTAGGGACCTTGCAAATCGTCTTCACCATTGTGACCGTCACGATACTCGTCATTCAATTGGCGGGTGCATTGCTGAATATTGGAGTCCTCCCAGTTTACACGGAGCCGTTGCTCGCAGTCTTATTTCTTATAGAAGGAATTCAATTCTGGAAGAAGAGCCGTATTGTGTCCATCATCCTTTTCCTAGGAGCTCTCAATGAGGTTCGCTTTTTTATCTCCTTGTTGACGCTGCGGAGGTAGACTTTCGCTTGTCATTTCTACCTCCAGAGTGTATCATACTTTCCGTTTTCCAGGTGTATCACGATTAGACGTTTTCCATTTGGAAGAAATTTGGAAGAAATGGGTTTTGTAAGGAAATGACGCAGGATGTTTTTGGAAGGAGAGGAAGAAAGAGATGAAGAAGGGAGCACTGCGCTACGAGGGAAAAGCGAAGAAAGTGTATGAGACAGAGGATCCGGATCTGCTGATCGTGGAATATAAGGACGATGCCACGGCTTTTAACGGATTAAAGAAGGGCACCATTGCGGGAAAAGGTGTGATCAATAACCGGATGACCAATCTGCTCTTTTCGAAGTTGGAGGAGGCAGGAGTTCCGACTCATCTGGTGGAGGAATTGAGTGACAGGGAGACACTGGTGAAGGCAGTGGAGATCATTCCCCTGGAAGTCATTATCCGCAATGTGGCCGCAGGCAGTTTTTCCAAGCGAATGGGTGTGGAGGAAGGTGCCGCCCTGGCCTGTCCGATTCTGGAATTTTCCTATAAAAATGACGAATTGGGCGATCCGTTTATCAATGATTATTATGCGCTGGCGCTTGGACTTTCCACAAAAGAGGAGATTCAGGAGATCACCCGGCTGGCTTTTGCGGTGAATGAGTTCCTCTGTGGCTATTTTCTGGAGAAAAAGATTGAATTGGTCGATTTCAAATTGGAATTTGGACGCTATCACGGTCAGGTGATTCTGGCGGATGAGATTTCTCCTGACACCTGCAGGCTCTGGGACGCGGAAACCCATGCAAAGCTGGACAAAGACCGGTTCCGCCGGGATCTGGGCGGTGTGGAGGAAGCGTATGTGGAGGTCGCCCGCCGCATCGGTTTGCTTGAGGCGTGATG
>CAZROZ010000092.1:1456-3146 GCA_964601745.1 uncultured Lachnospiraceae bacterium
GGTTTGCTTGAGGCGTGATGTAGATCTGGGCGAAGCCATATCGGTTTGACAAAAAGCATGATGAGGATTGGCGCGGAGCCAGGAAAGGTGACCTGGTGGGAATCCAGACAGGGAATCAGCCTAAAACCGGAAGAGATACAGAAGGGAATTTCATAAATGAATGTAGAATATGACGTCACAAAAGCCGACAAACTGCGGGAAGAGTGTGGCGTGTTCGGCATGTACGATTTAGATGGAGGGGATGTGGTCCCCTCCATTTACTGTGGCCTTTTTTCCCTGCAGCATCGGGGACAGGAGAGCTGCGGCATAGCGGTGAGCCATACAGATGGACCAAAAGGAGCGGTGCGCTCGGTGCGGGGCATGGGTCTGGTCAATGAGGTGTTTACCGAGGAGAAACTGGGGAAATTAAAGAACGGCAACATTGGCGTCGGCCATGTGCGCTATTCCACTGCCGGTGCCAGTGTGCTGGAAAACACGCAGCCTTTGGTTTTAAATTATAGCAAGGGCACCTTGGCTCTGGCACATAATGGCAACCTGGTGAATTTTCATCGTCTGCGCAGAGAGCTGGCCACCATCGGCGCTATTTTTCAGACCACCACGGACTCGGAGGTCATCGCTTATTTGATCGCTCGGGAGCGACTCAAATGCGGGAGTGTGGAAGAGGCAGTGCGCAGAGCCATGGATTCCCTCGCCGGCGCTTATTCTTTGGTGATTATGAGCCCCAGAAAGCTGATCGGCGCTCGAGACCCTTACGGATTTCGACCGCTCTGCATCGGGAAGCGGGGGAATACCTATATTCTGGCCTCGGAGAGCTGCGCGTTGGACACAGCTGGGGCGGAATTCGTCCGGGATGTGGAGCCTGGCGAAGTGGTCATGATCGATAAAGAGGGCATGCATTCTGACCGGACAATGTGCGGCGTAGTGCCCTGCGCCCGGTGTATTTTTGAATATATTTATTTTGCTAGACCCGACAGCGATATTGACGGAAGCAATGTCTATCATGCCCGGATCATGGCGGGGAAAATACTGGCGGAGACGTACCCGGCGGATGCGGATGTGGTCATCGGTGTGCCGGATTCGGGAAACGTATCTGCCATGGGATTTGCGGAGCAAAGTGGTATCCCCTACGGCATCGGATTCATCAAGAATAGTTACGTGGGCCGCACGTTCATCCAACCCCAGCAGACGATGCGGGAATCCGGTGTTCGGATCAAACTGAATGTGCTGCGGGATGTGGTCGCGGGAAAACGAGTGGTGATGGTGGATGATTCTATTGTCAGGGGTACTACGTCGGAGCGGATCGTGCGGATGCTGAAGCAGGCCGGCGCCACCCAGGTACATGTGCGGATCAGTTCCCCGCCTTTCCTCTATCCCTGCTATTTCGGAACAGACGTGCCCACTTCGGATCAATTGATCGCCTATCACAATACCAATGAGAGAATCTGTGAGATGATCGGAGCGGATTCTCTGGGTTACCTGGACGGGGCACGGCTGCACGAGCTGATCGGCGGACGGCACGAATACTGCGACGCCTGTTTCAGCGGGAATTATCCGGTGCCGCCTCCGGATGAGACAGAGCAGGCGGATTGGTAGAGGAGAGGGTACCTTCATTCGGCACTGTCTCCGAAAGAGAGTAGAATTTTGGACGTGTAGTGGAGAGCGCAGAACAAGGTTTTGAAAAAGGAAATGG
>CAZROZ010000092.1:3156-6633 GCA_964601745.1 uncultured Lachnospiraceae bacterium
TTTATAGAGGAGAAAGTACCTTTTTGCCCAGTTGTGTCTTCGTACGAAACGGGAATGAAGGATTGGCAATAGAACATCGCGCAGGAGAACCTTTTAAAATCAGAGCAGAAGGTGAGATTTGTAAAGAGGAGACAGGATTTACCATGGAATATGACAATTACATCAGTCCGCTGTCAGAGCGCTATGCCAGCAGAGAAATGCAGTATCTTTTTTCTCAGGAGAAAAAATTCCAGACCTGGCGGAAATTGTGGGTGGCACTGGCGGAGAGCGAAATGGAGCTGGGTCTTCCCATCACACCGGAGCAGGTGCGGGAGTTAAAAGAGCACATCACGGACATTAATTATGATGTGGCGAAAGAGAGGGAGTATGTGGTGCGTCATGACGTGATGGCTCACGTGTATGCCTATGGGCAGCAGTGTCCCAACGCCAAAGGGATCATTCATCTGGGTGCGACCTCCTGTTATGTGGGAGACAACACGGACTTGATCATTTTGCGGGAGGCGCTGCAGCTGGTGGAGGAAAAGCTGCTGAATGTGATGGCAAATCTGGCAGACTTTGCCATGAAATATAAGGATCTTCCCACCCTGGCTTTCACCCATTTTCAGCCCGCCCAGCCCACCACCGTGGGGAAGCGTGCCAGTCTGTGGCTGCAGGAATTACAGATGGATTATGAGGATGTAGTCCATACCATTTCTCAGATCAAATTGCTGGGCTCCAAGGGAACCACAGGCACTCAGGCCAGTTTCATGGAACTGTTTGAAAAGGATCAGGATAAGGTCAAAGCCCTGGATGAGAAGATCGCGGGAAAAATGGGATTTCCCGCCTGCTATCCGGTATCCGGACAGACGTATTCCAGGAAAGTGGACACCAAAGCATTGCAGGTGCTGGCACAGATTGCCGCCAGTGCCCACAAATTTGCCACGGATCTGCGGCTGCTGCAACATTTGAAAGAGGTGGAGGAACCTTTTGAAAAAGATCAGATCGGCTCCTCTGCCATGGCGTATAAGAGAAATCCCATGCGCTGCGAGCGGATTTGTGGATTAAGTCGGTATGTGATGGCGGACGTGATCAATCCGCTTTTCACCTCTGCGACCCAGTGGTTTGAGCGGACCTTGGATGATTCCGCCAATCGACGCCTTTCTGTGGCGGAGGCATTTTTGACGATTGACGGGATCCTGGATCTCTATCTGAATGTGGTGAGCAATCTGGTGGTTTATCCGAAGGTAATTGAGAGACATTTGCGGGAGGAGCTGCCCTTTCTGGCCACGGAAAATATTCTGATGGACGCAGTGAAGGCAGGCGGCGATCGGCAGGAACTCCACGAGAAGATCCGGGTGCTGTCCATGGAGGCAGGGCGCCGGGTGAAGGAGGAAGGGCTTCCCAATGATCTGTTGGAGCGGATTGAGCGGGATCCGGCTTTCGGCTTAAAGGAGGAGCAGCTGCGGGAGCTGGTGGATCCCGCTCGGTACGTGGGGCGTGCCCCGGCTCAGGTGGAGGAGTATGTCCGGGATGTGATTGCTCCGATTCTAGAGGAGAATAAAGAGAAGCTGGGGCGGACGGCGCAGATCAAGGTGTGAAGGGAATCCAAACGGCGCGATTCGCGACACCGTTTTGTTCATGAATCAAACAGGGGGTTGGTCAATGAATGGCCGACCCCCTGTCCTATCAAATGACGAGGGGCCATCAGTTTCCTATCAAATGACGAGGAGCCATCAGTTTCCGGCTCGCATGCAAATCTTGTTATATCTTCCCTACACGATTTCAGACTTCAATTTTCAAATTTTCAGAACCACCTTGACTTTTATCAGGTTGACTGTTATACTTCATCTATAACAGATATAACGAAGAGAGGTGAGAACCTTGATCCTGAAGATTGATTTTAACAGTGATGAGGCGATTTATGTGCAGCTGTGCAATCAGATCATCGTAGCCATCGCCTGCTCTCAGATCCGGGAGGGGGACAATCTCCCTTCCGTCCGGGATCTGGCGGAGGACATAGGGATCAACATGCACACGGTCAATAAAGCATACAGCATTTTGCGGCAGGAGGGCTATGTGAAGCTGGATCGCCGCCGGGGTGCCGTCATCTCTGTCAGCGAGGACAAGCGAAAAGCCGCGGAGGAGATGAGAGAGGAGATGAAGATCGCCCTGGCGAAGGGAATCTGCCGGGGTATTACCAAAGAGGAAGCCCATCAGATGGTGGAGGAGATTTATCGAACTTATGGGATGGAGGAGAGCGAATGATGGAGATTAGATTTACGGAGCATGCCGCCCAGGCACTGCGCAGTGCCAGAGCAGCGGCATTTAATCTGGGCCACGGTTATGTGGGGACGGAACATCTGCTGATCGGCCTGTTGCATGAGCCGGGGACTGCCGCCCGGGTGTTGCAGGAAAATGGGGTCCAGGAGAAAAAGATTGTGGAAATGATCAACGAGTACATTTCCAGCAGCAGTGTGATGGAGAGCCCCGGCTATGAGCAGTTTACTCCCAAAGCTGCCCGGGTGCTCCAGCGCAGTTCTCTGGATGCGGCCAGGACTGGTTCAGACCGGGTGGGGACCGATCACATTCTGATGGCGCTGTTGCAGGAGCCGGACTGTATTGCCATGAGACTGCTCAATACCTTGAATGTCAATCCGAGAAAGGTATACAAGGAATTGCTGGATGCCATGGTACAGGGACAAAGAGGCGGATATGAGAACGCCGGCGGCAGGAGAGGAAAAGCGAATAAAGACAATGGAACCCCCACCCTGGATCAATTCAGCCGGGACCTCACCAGTTATGCCGCTGAGGGGAAGCTGGATCCAGTCATCGGCAGAGATCGGGAGCTGGGACGGCTGGTACAGATTTTAAGCCGCCGCACCAAGAACAATCCCTGTCTGATCGGGGAACCGGGTGTGGGGAAGACCGCCATTGTGGAGGCTCTGGCCCAGCGCATTGTCCAGGGAGACATTCCGGATACGGTGAAGGACAAGAGAGTGGTGACGCTGGATCTCTCTGCCATGGTGGCGGGTTCTAAGTATCGGGGCGAATTTGAGGAGCGCATCAAACGGATCATTTCCGAGGTGACATCCGCTGGCAACGTGCTGCTCTTTGTCGATGAAATTCATACCATTATCGGTGCCGGCAACGCGGAGGGAGCCATCGACGCCTCTAATATATTGAAGCCCTCCCTGGCGCGGGGCGAGATCCAGCTCATCGGCGCCACGACCCAGGACGAGTACCGCAAGAGAATCGAGAAAGATCCAGCGCTGGAGCGGCGTTTTCAGCCTGTGGTGGTGGAGGAACCCAGCGAGGACGAGGCAGTTGAAATTTTGAAAGGGCTCCGCGGTCGCTATGAGGAACATCACGGAGTGACCATTACCGACGACGCCCTGACTTCCGCTGTGAAACTCAGCGCTCGCTATATCAACGACCGGTTCCTGCCGGACAAAGCCATCGATTTGATCGATGAGGCCTCTTCTATGGTGCGCCTTCGCA
>CAZROZ010000092.1:6643-7163 GCA_964601745.1 uncultured Lachnospiraceae bacterium
GAGAAAGCCATCGCCATCCGCAAAGAGCAGGCGCAAAAGCGCAGCGAGCTGGAGGAATTAAATGGCGGCAGCCGGGAGGGAGAGGCCCAGAAGGGTGTCGTGGATGAAAATGAAATCGCGGATGTGGTATCTTCCTGGACCAAGATTCCGGTGAGCCGGCTGGAGGAAGCCGAGAGCAAGCGACTGCAGAATCTGGAGCAGATCCTTCACCAGCGGGTGGTGGGGCAGGAGGAGGCAGTGACCGCCGTCTCCAGAGCTATCCGCCGGGGCAGAGTGGGGTTAAAAGATCCGAATCGGCCCATCGGCTCCTTCCTTTTCCTGGGACCCACCGGCGTGGGGAAGACCGAATTGTCCAAGGCATTGGCGGAGGCCATGTTCGGCAGTGAGAATTCCATGATACGGGTTGATATGTCGGAGTACATGGAGAAACACAGCGTTTCCAAGCTGATCGGTTCGCCGCCCGGTTATGTGGGGTACGAAGAGGGAGGCCAGATCAGCGAGAAGGTGCGGCGCAATCCCT
>CAZROZ010000093.1:0-6974 GCA_964601745.1 uncultured Lachnospiraceae bacterium
CCGGATTGCGAATACGGGTAGGATTGCGGGAGCTGCGCCGCAGCGGAGCAATCCGCGGGCTTTCATCCATGGTGGTGCCCAATATTTAAGCATGGGAGTTTACTTGGCAGTCGGCTCATCAATGCCGCGCAGGGCACAATATTCCACATAAGGAGAAGCTGCTCTGCGGAAGCGCTCCATCTCCGCGTACCCAAAGGCAGAACAGCCCTGGCTGATCAGATCGCCGGAATCCACGAATTGTTGCAGATAGTAAGCCTTCGCCCCGGAAATCCATGCGCCGATGGCGGCAAAGTCCGTCTCCTCGTGCAGGCCTTTCACCACGGTAGTGCGGAATTCATAAGGAATGGAACCTGAGATCAGCATTTGAATGGTCTCTTGAAGAGGGCTGGTGTCGCAGGCGGGCAACCCCACGGTTTGCGCATATTTTTTCGGCGCGTTTTTGATATCTACCGCCACATAGTCCAGCAGATGTTCCTGGAGCAGATAGGAGAGCATGGCGGGGTGAAACCCGTTGGTATCCAGCTTTACTTCATAGCCCAATGCCTTGATTTTCTCGATAAAGAGAGGAAGGTCCTTCTGCAGGGTGGGCTCTCCGCCGGTGATGCAGACTCCCTCCAGTACATTTTTCCGCTTTTTTAGGAAGGCGAGGATTTCTGACTCCGGGTAAAGGGGCGTCTGCCCCGGGCGCAGCACCAGAGAGGCATTGTGGCAGAAGGGACAGCGAAAGGAACATCCGCCAGTGAACAAAGTGGCTGCCAGATGGCCCGGATAATCCAATAATGTAGTCTTCATAATCCCGTGTATTTGCATCGCGCAGTTCCCTCCCTTGCACACATTAACGATATCAAAATTGCGCTTCCAGTATAAGGAAAAGGAGCTTGAAATGCAAGAAAAGGATTTTCCTGGGGAAAGGCGGTGTGGTATGATGCAGATGAGAAGTGAGGAAAAGCGATTTTGACCGGAATGGATCGTGACAGCCAGGCGATTTCGCTGTCTTGTGCGAAAGAAAGGAGAAATGGGATGTATCTCATCGCAGGACTCGGGAATCCCACTCCCCGTTATGAGGGGACCAGACACAATACCGGATTCGCTGCCCTGGACTGTCTGGCAGAGAAGACGGGGATTTCTCTGAATCAAAAGAGTCATAAAGCCATCTGGGGGAGCGGAACAATAGACGGGAAGAAAGTGATCCTGGCGAAGCCCCAGACTTTCATGAATCTCAGCGGGGAGAGTGTGGGCGCACTTGTGTCCTATTATAAGATAGAATTAGAGCGAATTCTGGTGCTGGTGGATGATGTGACATTGCCGCCCGGTCAGCTGCGGGTGCGGCGAAAAGGAAGTGCCGGCGGACATAACGGGATGAAGAGCGTGATCGCAGCTCTGGGCACGGATGAATTTGCCCGGATCAAGATCGGCGTGGGAGAAAAGCCAAAGGAGTTCGACCTGGCGGACTATGTGTTGAGCCGGTTTCCTCTGGAGGAGCAGGATCTGATGGAAAATGCCGTAAAGGATGCCGCGAAAGCCGCGCTGATCTGGCTGGAGGAGGGAACAGACGTCGCGATGAATCAATTCAACGCGAAAAAAGAGAGCAAAGTGCCGAAGGCCGCAGTGGAAAAATCATCAGTAGATCAGGAGACTACAGCGGAAAAATCATCGGTAGATCAGGAGACTATAGCGGAAAAATCATCAGTAGATCAGGAGACTACAGCGGAAAAATCATCGGTAGATCAAGAGACACGAGAAAGAGAGTAAATTGCTTCCATGAATAACACCTTACTCGCACCATGCCGGGAGCTGCATGAATTTGAAACGATTTGGGACGGACTGCGAAAAGGGAAAACGCCCATAGCGGTGACAGGCTGTGTGGACGCGCAGAAAGCGCATCTGGTATACGGTTCTGCCTTCGATGCCGGAATCCGGGTGATTATCGTGGAGGAAGAGCGAAAAGGCAGGGAATTCTGCGAGGATTATCATTTATATGATCCCGGTACCCTTTACTACCCACCAAAGGACATTTTATTTTACGACGCGGATATCCGCGGAACCGCCCTGACAGCCGAACGACTGCAGGTGATTCGCAGGCTTTTATCGGGGGAGCCGGTGACCATTGTGACCACCATCGACGCGGGGATGGATCCGGTGCTGCCGCTCTCACAGGTAGAGGAACAGGTCTTTACACTGCATCCAGGCGATGTGCTGTCTGTGGACGATTGGAGCGAGACCATGATCCGGCTGGGGTATGACAGGGAGGCGGAAGTGTCCGCGCCGGGGCAATTCTCTGTGAGGGGCGGAATCCTAGATCTCTTCCCGCTGGTGGAAGATGTCCCCTACCGGATTGAACTGTGGGGCGATGAGATTGACACCATTCGCAGCTTCGACGTGGAGAGCCAGCGCTCTATTGAGCAGGTGGACGAATTGTCGATTTATCCGGCCAGTGAATGGATCTTGAGCCAGGATCAGCTGGAGAGAGGCATTGCCCGCATCAAGAGGGAGGCTGCCGCCCAGGCGTTAAAAATGCGCAATCTCGGCAATGGAGAGGCAGCCCGCCGTCTGGAGAGTCTGATCGAGGAGCGGGTGGAGGAAATGACTTATTTTCGTGCACAAGCCAATATCGATGCTTACCTCCCGTTCTTTTTCCAGGAGACGGTCTCTTTTTTTGACACCCTGCGGGAGCTGGGCACCGTCTTCTTCCTGGATGAGCCCGGTCGGCTTTTCGAGCGGGGAAAAGCGGTGGAAGAAGAATATCAGACCAGTATGAAAGACCGGCTGGAGCGGGGAGAGGCACTGCCCACCCAGGCGAGGATGCTGTACAGCTGCCGCTATCTGGTGGATCAACTGGCCAGAGGAAAGACGGTTTTGATGGGCACCATGGATGCCAGACTCCAGGGAGTGACCCCGAAAATTTCCGTCGATCTGACCGTTCGCTCGGTGAGCCCGTATCACAACAATATGGCTCTCCTGATTTCCGATTTAAAGAAGTGGAAGACAAAAGGCTACCGCATGCTGGTGATGGCGGGTTCCTCCACCCGGGCAAAGCGCTTGAGCCAGGATTTATTCGAGGAGGGATTGTCCGCTTTCTACGGCGGGGAATTGGACCGGGTATTGTCGCCGGGGGAGACCATGGTGGCGGCGGGGACCGTGCGAAGGGGCTTTGAATATCCGCTGATCAAATTTGTGGTGCTCTCGGATCAGGACATTTTCGGGGAGAGAGGGACCAAAAAGAGGCGGAAGCGCTATCGGGGCGACGGCAAGGCAATCTCTGATTTTCATGAATTGTCCGTGGGGGATTATGTGATCCATGAGAGCCACGGCCTGGGTATTTACCGGGGAATCGAGAAAATCCAGGTGGATTATGTCACCAAGGATTACATCAAGCTGGAATATGCCGACGGCGGCATTTTATACATCCCCGCCACTGGCTTGGAAGTGCTGCAGAAATATGCCAGCGGAGATGCGGAAAAAAACCTGAAATTGAATAAACTGGGCACTCCGGAGTGGAAGGTCACCAAGGGGAAAGCCAGGAAGGAAGCGCAAAGCATTGCCAAGGATCTGCTGGAACTCTACGCCAGGCGCAGTGCGAAGCAGGGTTACGCCTTCAGCCCGGATACGGTGTGGCAGAAAGAATTTGAAGATCAATTCCCCTACGAGGAGACAGAAGATCAGCTGAAAGCCATCGAAGAGACCAAGCGGGACATGGAGAGCACGAAAATCATGGACCGGCTCATCTGTGGAGACGTGGGATACGGCAAGACAGAGATCGCCATCCGTGCCGCGTTCAAGGCAGTCAATGACGGCAAGCAGGTGGTATTTCTGGCACCCACCACTATCCTGGTGCAGCAGCATTATAATACCTTTCTGCAGAGGATGAAGGATTATCCCATTGTGATCGAGATGCTTTCCCGTTTCCGGACCCAAAAGCAGCAGACTCAAATAAAGGAGGGTCTCCGCAAGGGGATGGTGGATATTGTCATCGGGACCCACAGCGTGCTGTCCAATAAGATAGAATACAAGAATCTGGGACTGCTGATAATTGATGAAGAGCAGCGGTTCGGCGTGCGGCACAAAGAGCGGATCAAACAGATGAAAGATAACGTGGATGTGCTGACCCTGACGGCGACGCCCATTCCCAGGACACTGCATATGAGTCTGGTGGGCATCCGGGATATGAGCGTGCTGGAGGAACCGCCCAGGGATCGGGCCCCCATTCAGACATTTGTCATGGAGCACAATGACGAGCTGATCCGGGAGGCCATTCGCCGGGAGTATAAGCGGGGTGGACAGGTTTACTATATTTATAACCGGGTGACGAACATTCCGGAGATAGCGAAAAGAGTCTCGGATCTGGTGCCGGAAGTGACAGTGGCCTATGCCCATGGCCAGATGAACGAGCGGGAACTGGAGCAGATCATGATGGACTTTGTGTCCGGACAGATTGATGTGCTTGTCTCCACTACCATCGTGGAGACAGGGATGGATATCTCCAATGTGAATACGATAATTATTGACGACGCAGATCGGATGGGTCTGGCACAGCTCTATCAGCTGCGGGGCAGAGTGGGGCGTTCCAATCGGATCGCATATGCCTTTCTCATGTACCGCAAGGATAAACAGCTGAAGGAAGTGGCGGAAAAACGCCTGGAGGCCATTAAGGAGTACACCGATCTGGGCTCCGGATTCCGGGTGGCTATGCGGGATCTGGAAATCCGCGGTGCCGGGGATCTTCTGGGCGCCCAGCAGCACGGTCACATGCAGGCAGTGGGTTACGACTTGTACTGCAAGATGTTAAATGAAGCCATCCGCAGGATGAAGGGGGAAATAGTGGAGGAGGAACCCTTTGAAACCTCTGTGGATCTGGACATGGACGCGTACCTCCCTCCTTCCTTTATTCACAGCGAAGCGCAGAAACTGGATCTCTACAAGCGGATTGCCGGCATTGAGACGGAAGAGGAATGTGAAGACATGCGAGACGAGCTCTTCGATCGGTTCGGTGAGCTGCCCCAGGAGGCGGATAATCTGCTGCAGGCAGCACTGCTGAAGGCGGCGGCGCACCGGGCGGGTGTGGTGCAGGTGACCAAGCGGGGCAGCCGGGTGACCCTGATTCTCTATGAGAAGGCAAAGGTGAACCCCGCTGGTGTGGTCGATTTGCTGAAACGTCACGGGGGAAATGTGAGATTCAAAGCGGATGCCAAGGCGCCAACCTTTATCTGGATGCTGCAGGCGGATCCCAAAAAGGGCGGCATGGACGGCATATTTTTGCAATTAAGAGGGATACTGGAGGAGATTCAGGGTTTGCAGGAGGCGGAGCAGTCATGAGAAATTTGCGCGATGATAATCGGCTCCGGAGGAAGGGAAAGAGCGCTCTGGAATGCGGGAAGCGAGGGATTCTCTGCCTGATGCTGTTGATCTTTGCTCTCCTTAGCGGTTGCGGCGGGAAGAGAGGAGATTCTGCTCCCTCTGACGAGGGAGAGCCCTCAAATGCCCGGGTGATTTTGCGGGTGAATAAGGAAGATGTCACAGAGAGTGAGGGACGGCTTTATTTTCAAATGCTGCAGGATCGCTACGAGGGACTGTTCGGCGATGAGGTGTGGAGTTTGCACCTGCCGGACGACACTCTGTGGGACACCGCCATGAATGAATTGCTGGAAGAGATCATTCAGGTGCGTATTTTGTGCCAGAGAGCGGAAAAGGAGACAATTGTGGTGGATCAGGTGGATCTGATGGCCTGCCTGGAAGACGCGGAGACCTATTACGCCCAGTTGTCAGAGGAGACCAAGAACCGGTATCACATTTCCCAGGCAGATGTCGAGAAAGTGTATGCGGACTGGCTGCTGGCGGAGACTGTCTACTCGCTGCTGACCAGTGACACGGTCCCGGAGATCCCTGATGAGGACGCCAGAGTTTGCAGGGTGTACGCACTTTTCTACGCGGACAGGAATCCCTCCGGCGCGGATATCGGCATGGCTCAGATCTCAAAAATGCGCGAGGAGGTGGAAAAGCTGCCGGATGCGGCCTCTGTCCGGGACTACATGCAGGAGAATACGCAGGCGAGCGAAGTGGAATTCACGGTCGGCGAGGAGGAACCTACGCTAGATCCGGCTTTTGTGAAGGCGGCCAGGGAGATGATCAGCGGACAGCTCAGTCAGATCGTCTTCGGTGCTGACGGCTATTATCTGCTTTACTGTGTGGCGGATCAGGACGAGGATGCCACGGCGCGGGAAAAGAGCAGACTGGTGCAAAAGGCCCAGCGGGAATTTTTCCTCAGTCAGTATGAGGAGTGGGAGCGGGACGCGAAGGTGGAGGAAAAGAAAGACGCACTGGAGGATTTCTTGCGGAAACTGGCGGAGGAAAAGGGACAGGAAATCCCCGGTCAGGAAGCCCCTACAGAAGCGGAGCAGGAAGCTTCTACAGGAGCGGAGCAGGAAGCTTCTACAGGAGCGGAGCAGGAAGCCGATACTTTATCGGAGAGCCAGGCAGAGCCAGAGGAGTAGAAATGCCAGGGGGATAAAAACATGCACTTCCCCTTGTTATTGACGGGAAAAAGAGAGTATAATCAAGAAAATCCGGTTTTTACCGGAGCAAAAGAGAAGGGAGCGTGGCATCATGCAGATCAAACCAATCACAGACCCCTCCTTCCGCCGCCTGGGGAAGGTATTCACAGGTGTGACCTGTGAGGATATGATTGCGGTCATGGAGCAGATCCCGATTCCGGATGCAGTGAAGTATTATCCTTCCATTCCGGAACTGGAGGCGACTGTTTCAGCGAAGAAAATCGCGGAAAGCCTTTATGGCTGCATGCCGGTACAGGTCGGCTACTGTGCCGGCCACAATAACAAACTCAACGCGTTTGAGTACCACCGGGACGCGGAGATGAGTGTTGCCTGCACAGATCTGATTCTTCTGCTGGGCTTCATCGGAGACGTGACCGATGAATACACCTACGACACCAGTCTGGCAGAGGCATTTTTCGTCCCCAA
>CAZROZ010000094.1:0-6959 GCA_964601745.1 uncultured Lachnospiraceae bacterium
TTTCAGGGCAAAGGCATCCTTCTGCTCCGCCAGCTCCTGTTCCAATTCCGCCAAGCGCTCCTGGCTGAGGCGGTCATCCTCTTTCTTCAGCGCTGCCTCCTCAATCTCCATCTGCATGATCTTCCGGCGCACATCGTCCAATTCTGTCGGCATGGAATCCAGCTCGGTCTTGATCAGGGCACAAGCCTCATCCACCAGGTCGATGGCCTTATCCGGCAAAAACCGATCGGAGATATACCGATGGGACAGAGTCGCGGCGGAAATCAAGGCGCTGTCCATGATTTTCACCCCGTGGAATACCTCATAGCGCTCCTTCAGCCCCCGCAGTATCGCCACAGTGTCCTCCACCGAGGGTTCTTCCACCATCACCGGCTGGAATCTCCGCTCCAGAGCGGCATCCTTCTCGATATACTGCCGATACTCATCCAGCGTGGTGGCACCGATACAATGCAGCTCTCCCCGTGCCAGCATGGGCTTTAGCATGTTGCCGGCATCCAGAGCGCCGTCGGTCTTGCCCGCGCCTACGATGGTGTGCAGCTCGTCGATGAACAAAATGATCTGCCCTTCGCTCTTTTTCACTTCCTCAAGGACTGCCTTCAACCGCTCTTCAAATTCGCCCCGGTACTTGGCACCGGCGATCAGGGCGCCCATGTCCAGTGCAAAAATCTTTTTGTCCTGCAGTGTCTGTGGCACATCTTTCGCCACAATTCGCTGGGCGAGTCCCTCCACCACGGCCGTCTTGCCCACGCCGGGCTCCCCGATGAGAACCGGGTTATTCTTGGTCTTCCGGGACAAAATCCGCACCACATTCCGAATCTCGGAATCCCGCCCGATGACCGGATCCAGTTTCTGACTCCTGGCTTCCTCTACCAGATCATGGCCGTACTTATTCAAGGTGTCATAGGTGTCCTCCGGGTTATCCCCGGTGACATTCTGACTGCCCCGCACCGTGGAGAGTGCCTGCAGAAAGCTCTCTCTGGTGATCTTGTGCCGGGTGAAAAGCTGCTTCAACGCCGCGTTGGGCTGCTGCAACATGCTCAGAAAAAGATGCTCCACGGATACATAGGCATCGCCCATCCGTTTGGCCTCATCTTCCGCGTAAATCAGCACTTTATTCAAGTCATTGCTGATCCGCAGCTGTCCGCCGGATACCTTAGGTCTACGGGCGAGCAGCTCCTGGGTGTCCCTGATCAGACCCTCTTCATTTCCGTCAATCTTTTCAATCAGCCGGGCGATCAGGCTCTCGTCCAGCGTCAGGAGACTCAGCAGCAGATGCTCCTGGTCGATCTCCTGATGTCCATATTCATACGCGATCTTCTCACAATTCTGCACCGCCTGAATAGACCGCTGTGTAAATTTCTCAATATTCATGATCCTACCCCCTTCTAGACAGATTTATTGTCATCTGTTCTATAACTACTATAACAGCAAATGGAAAAATGTCAAGGGGAATTTTACAAATTTTATCAATTTCTTCGAAAATAGCGTGCTGCGGCTTATTGAGCTCAAAAAGGGAGGAAAAGGCGTGTTAAAATGCGGACACAGCAAAACGAGCCTGCCTGAACCGATGGGCCTAGACAAGCTCGTTTCTAAATCTTCGTGTGTGAGTATGTGACCTCTTTGGCCGTATGTCTAACGCGGCACCTCTCTCGCTTCTTCTGCCGTCATTCTTCCCCTTTCTTTTTCTTTCTGAAAATCAAGACGAGGAACAGCACAAAGGCGGCAGCTGCCAGTACCAGCAGAATCGGTGTAAGATTGAATCCATCGGGTTCTTCCTCCGTCGACGTCTGATTTTCTTCCGTCTCCGGTGCCTCCACCGTGCTCTCCTGGTTCTGCCCGGTCTTATTTTCTTCTGTCTGATTCTCTACTTCCTTCTGCGTCTCGCTGACAGGATCCTTGCTGCCAGAAGCCTCGTTGTCGCCGGTTTCCACTTCATTCTCTGGATCCTGGGTTTGCGTATTCTCATCGCCATCTTTTGGTGCATTCTCGTTGCTGTCGTCTGGCGCATTCCCATTTTGTCCCTCTTCCTTCTTGGAAGGAGTCGCCTGAGCGGTCTTGGATGGGGTTTTATTTTTGTCTGTTTTGGAAGAAGTTCCCTTCGAATTTTCACTCTTTTCTGGCTCTCCCGGCAACGACGGGTCTTGAAGCTCCTCGTCCGGTTCCTCAGGCTTAGAAGGATGCGGCTCGTTTTCCGTACTGCTATTCTCCTGGCCGTTCTCGTCGTCCGGACCTGGCTTGTTGGAGCCGGGATCACTATTCTGGCCTGGATTTGACGGTTCACCGCTTTGTCCAGGATTCGTCGAGTTACCGCCCTGGCTTGGATTTGAAGGATCACTGCCTTGCCCCGGATTCGAAGGATCACTGCCTTGTCCAGGATTCGAAGGATCACTGCCTTGTCCAGGATTCGTCGTACCACCGCTTCCTCCTGGATTGGTGGTGCCTCCTGGATTCGCTGTCCCTCCGCCTTGTCCACCGGGATCCGTGGAATTTCCACCCTGATTGCCGGGGTCGGAGTCTTCTTCTATTTCCGTGATAGTTGCTTTCTTTTCGACTTCATCAAGTGTCCCTTCCGTCTCCCCGTGGACAGGATTGCCATCCATGTCCATTCCAGTCACCTCCATGGTGTACTGGGTGCCTAACGGAAGTCCGCTCACTGTTTTTACCTCTCCGGCTTTCATCTTAAAGTGAGCTATACCATCAATAAACTCCACGCCACCATAAGCACCGTTAATGTTCGGGTTGTGCAAATCAACGGTAACATTCCATTCCTGTTCCGGATTCAAATCCTCCAAATCAGGGGTAATCGAGAAACTCAAGTCAGCAATCGGCTTCGGCTCCGGAAGCGGCTTGATCTCCTCCGGATTCGCCGCATCCGCCGTGAAAATCACGCCGCTGCATGCGGGAACGGAAACAGTGATGGAGCCATCCACTGCCTCTACTGTAAGATCAGAGATCAGATCTTTGAAATTCTCCGCCTCGATTCCCAGATCAGCCAATTGCAGCGTGACTGCCTCCGCAGCCGCATTATGATTTGCCAGCACGATCATCGCCTGTGCTTCATCCCGGCGGACATAACCCAGGATGTTCTCGCTGGTCCCCTCAATGGGTTCCACAGAGCCTGTGCGCAGGGCGGAGTAATCATGGCGGATTCCTCCCAGCTTCTGATACCAGGCCAGTAAATCCGGATTCGCGACCTGACTCCAGTCAATGGTACGGCGGTCATCCGGATCATCGCCGCCGGCAATGCCCCGCTCGTCCCCGTAATAAATGGTAGGTGCGCCCGCATAGGTAAATTGCAGGAAAGCCACTAATTTCTGCCGATTTTTTGCGATCTCACTTGTCTTTTCATAGCTTGGAAATGCACTGTCCGCATCTTTTTGCGTCCTGTCATCGTCAATACCGTCCAGGTAAGAGACGATCCTGGCGGTGTCATGGGAGTCCACCAGATTCATCATCGCGTAGAAAGCCTCCTTTGGATAGCGCTCCCGCAGGCGTTCCAGCGCATTCATCGTATCGGTGGAACTGCCTCCCTTCGCGAACGCGGTGACGGCATTGCGGAACATGTAATTCATGACGGAATCATACATATTTCCCATCAGATACTTCGTCGCGTCATCCCAGATCTCTCCGATGATCACGTTGTCGTCTCCCACTGACTTCACGACTTCCCGGAAGTGAACCCAGGTCTCGTCGGAGACCTCATTGGCCACATCCAGCCGCCATCCGTTGGATCCCTGTTTCAGCCAGTATCTGGTCACACTGTCCATATTATTGATGATTTCATTTGCCCACTCTGTAGTCTGATATTCCGATCCGTTGGTAGACTTGATAATGGGCATGCTGTCATATCCCCACCAACCGTCGTATCCATAGACCGGTTTATCCGTGCGCAGACCAATGGAGTCATAAATAGGCTTCTTATTGCCATCTTCCATCGGCTTATCAAAAATATCAAACCAGGTTGTGTAAGTGAAATCCGTAATGCCGTAATTTTCTTTGAAATACGTCTCTGCCTGTTTTTCCGCTTCTGCCTGCTCGACACCATTTTCCGCCATGTAATCATACACATACGCCCAATACGGGTAAGCTCCTACTTGATTCGTTCCCGCTTCCAGGAATTTATAGTAGCGGTCAAAGTACTTGGAATCATCAGACACATGGTTGAAGACTCCATCCAGAATGATATGCATCCCGTTGGCATAAGCAGCTTCCACCAATTCCCTGAAATCGCCCAGGTCTCCTAAGATCGGGTCAATCTCGCGGTAGTCGCTGGTGTCATACCGATGATTTGAAATGGAAGAGAACACAGGATTCAAATAAATGACAGTCACCCCGAGACTCTTCAGATATTCTACCTTCTGGGTGATTCCGTCCAGATCCCCGCCGTAGATCTCGTTGCTCCACTCGTCATCCCCGACGAAAGCACCCCTTTGGGCCGCATCCGCATCATTTTGATCCGGGTTTTCCGGCAGCTGCTCCCAGGAGGGGAATTCATACTTCACGCTGCCTCTCGCACTTTCCTGGGCATGATTATTGGCCGCGTTTCCGTCGAAAAATCGGTCCGGGAAAATCTGATAAATGACGGCGTCTTTCATCCAGTCCGGCGTGTGATATCCAGCCTGATAGACCACCATATCATAGGCCTTCAGCTCCGTCAGCTCCGCCAGTTTCCCCTTCCCATAGTTGCCATCGTCATCGCAGTAGATTTTGACACCGCCGTTCTGACCGATGAGGAAATAATACTTCTGCTCCCCGATGGAAGGAAAGCCATCCTCTTTGGTATATGTCCATCGGCGCATTCCCTCTGAAATGGTCTCTGTCTTTGTCATGGGATAGCTGTCTTGCCCCACAACCAGATTCACATTGGTGACTGCTTCTATATCCGTCACGTCAATGCAAAAGGTCACCGCTTCTCCCGTGGCGACAGCGCCAAATGGTGTCTTATATTCCTCGTCTTTGGAGTCATAGACTGCCTCTATGGGAATCCAGTCAACGGCGTCGCAGTACCACACATCACTGGCAGGCGAATAGTAGAAATTCACCTCCCTGTCCTCTTTCAGCTCGAATTCCGAGAAGGCGCGTTCTCTCTCATCTCCTGCCACTTGCAGACAGAAATCCGAATACTTGCCAGCCTTCAAAGACAGCTTCGCCGCATAAATCCCCCTTAGCTCCGGATCCGTGAGTTTCGTGCCCTCCGGGACCGTAGAACCGGTTAAAGTGATATCAAGGAATTGATACGCGACATCGGTCACGGCCAGATGGGATCTGTCGCTGTAATAGACAGTAACGTCCCTCGTGTCCGGCACGTCTACGCTGTAATTGCCTCCATTGAAGCTGCCGTCCACTCCATAATTCTCATCCCATGTGCCATTGACGGAAATCTTGAACTGGTAGATCGCCGCCGGTACCTCTTTGAAGGTATACGAGTAGATCTCATTCTCCTCATCGTAAAGGGTCATCTTGTTCGAGGCGGCATCCCAGCTGGGTCCCGGGAATGTGCCAGGGACATAGAATGTCCTGCCGCTCTCCGGAAGCTCCGGCGGCTCAGTATAGACGCCGTTTAGTCCGCCGCCATTCACGATGTAAAGGGTGCAGTCCTCCTTCTCTGTGTTGCTGAAAGTGCGATCCGCATCCATCTGCCACCCGTCCCAATTCCCAAAAGAGCGGGCTTTCATTCCTATCTCTGTGGCCGGGGTCTGCCATACCGCCTTCAGCCAATTTCTCCCATTGATTTTCTCAAGATCTGTGAAAGAAATCGCGATTCCGTCTTGGCCTTCCTCCCAGACCCACAGATCCGACGCCTCTGTCGTCATATGATCTTTGGTGAAGTCATAGAAATAAATGGTGTAGGTGTAGATCTGTTCCACCACATTCACCGCAAATTCTGTGGTCGCATCTCCATCCGCCTGCTTCGCGGTCACCATAATCTGTTCCCCCGCAAAGTCCTCTGATACCGTGAGCACGTTCCCCGCTATGGTCGCTCCTTCCGTGATACCGTTTACTTCGTAGTTGACGGATACTTCAGAGGACGATCCCTCCGCGTCATAGAGCGTGAGTTGCTCTGGGAAAATCAGGCTGTCTCCCTTCTTCACGGTGCACTCCATCTGCGGGGCGCAAAGTCCGGGAACGACAACGACTGCGTTTCCGTCATTTCCGACTTTATTCTCGTTCAACGGATCAGACGTCCATTCCCCATTTACCAGGAATTTGTACTCATATTTCCCTGGCTCCAGCGAAACCGTCAGCTCCCACACGCCGTCTTCCCTTTTTTCAAAGCTAAACTTTGCTGCTTCTTCTTGATTCCAGTTATTCATGGTGCCGATCAGCCATACGCTGTTGACACCATCCCCCTGATACCGGAATGTGACTTCTCTCCCGTTCACTTCCGGAGAGATGATCTCATCCTGCGGACCGGGATCGATCATCGAATCCGTAATGTGGAAGGCACTATTATTATCACCTCCTGTTACCTCAGGATTCGCAGGATCGGGATGCCAGTCATTTTCTCCAACAATGAACTTATACTGATAGTCACCTGCGGAAAGCCCTGTCGCCGTATACGTCCATAGATTAGTTCCTGTGTCTTTTGTCATAGGCTGAGGAGTCCAGTCGCAAAAGTCTCCCGCCACCCGTACCTCAGACGCATTCGGATCATGATAGGAAAAAGTGACCTGATTTCCCTCCACCACAGGGCTCTGATAGCCGACCGCAACGAAGGAATTGCCATTCTGGGAAAGTTGATTAGCGCTATCTACTTCCCAATCAGTTCCATTCACTACTAATTTGTACTCATATCCTCCCACTGGAACATTTAAAAGCGTGCCGGACCATGTCCCTTGGCCGTCAGATGTGAGAAGAAATTGATCACTTTCCCAATCTGTTCCCGGGAATGTCCCTCGCACCGCTACGGTATCCGCCCCCCCTCGTACCGAAACGTCACATCATACAAACCTTTGTCA
>CAZROZ010000095.1:0-3240 GCA_964601745.1 uncultured Lachnospiraceae bacterium
GTTTTGTAAATTGGAAAAGATAGGACATCTATCCCGCATTCTTTGTCTGCGTGCGGGCGGGCCATTTGCCAGGAACTATCCACACGGATATCATCAAACTTACAGTTTTAAACACAAAATTACAATACGTCATACCTGTTTTCTGTCTATTATAACCCAAATTTATTTTTCGGAGGTGCCAGCGTGGGAAAAACTTATACATTTGAGGATCAGGGCAGGACATGTCGGATTCTGGATCCGAGACCTCCCCGGTATTGGTTCAACTACCTGTGGAGTGAGCGGGGGTACTGTGCCCAGGTGAGCCAGATGGGACACGGCAGGAGTTATTATCTGAATGAAAAAGCCGATATGTGCAGGATCAATAACAATGATGCCAGGTATTTCTATCTGCGGGATGAGGCGGACAGGGATGCCTGGAATATCGGCATGGGACCCATGCGGACACCGGTAGAGGAGTATGCCTGTGAGCACAGCATCGGATATTCCAGGATTCATTCCAGGCACAGGGGGATTTTCGCTTCCTGGCGGATTTTTGTGCCGGAGGATGCCTACAATGAAGTCTGGACGGTGACGATCCGCAATGAGAGTGATCAGACCAGGGTTCTGAGCCTCTTCTCCGCGGTGACTTTTGAATTGGAGGGATTTTCTTATCCCCGGTATTACGAGATGTACCGCTGCCTGGAGACCAGCTTTGATCGGGAATTGGGCGGGATTTACTGCGCTTCCAGGCATCCCTTTGCCCCTCACCGCCGGTATAATGCCTATCTGGCTTCCTCGGAACCGGTCTGTGGTTGGGACGGGGATTTGAGCAGATTCTGCGGCGCCACCGGTTCGATCACGAAGCTGGACGCTTCCGCCTATGCGCTGTTTCAGCAGCCGGAAGTGGTGGTGAGCGGTGCTGACTGCACCAATTCGGACGCGGCTCTCTTCATCCTGGGCGCGGTACTCCAGCACCGCCTGACACTGCTTCCCGGAGAGATGCGGGAGCTCCAATTTGTCTTTGGCGTCAGTGAGAGCATGGAAGAGGCCAGACAGGTCCAGAAAAAGTACGCCACCAGGGAACAGGTGGAGACGGCTTTTGAACGGGCAGTGCGGTACAATTTGGAAAAATATGCCTCTCTTCAAGCCGTCACTCCGGACGAGAAGATCAATAACATCATGAATTTATGGCTGAAAAAGCAGATCGACTGTTGTCTGGTGGGGAAGAAGGGAGTCCGAGACAATCTGCAGATCGCTGTCGCCATGTTGAATTTCCGGCCGGAGAAGGCCAGGGAAGAGATTCTGGAGTGTCTACGGCACCAGTACCGGGATGGACATGCGGTGCTGACCTGGTATCCTCTGGATGAGACCAGGTACTCGGATCAACCTTTCTGGATCATCTGGGCAGTCTGTGAGCTACTAAAAGAGTGTGGGGATTTTTCTATTCTGGATCGGAGGATTCCCTGGCAGGACGGCGGGGAGGACGCGGTCTGGAGACATCTGCAGGCGGCGGCAGCTTGTCTGCTGGGCGATAAAGGACCTCATGGCCTGATGAAATTGCGCTTTGCCGACTGGAATGATGCCTTGAATGTGACGACGGATCCGGACGCGGAGTCAGTGATGCTGTCCCACCAGACCTGCCTTGCCCTGCGGGAATTGGCCGTGCTGGCAGAGCAAAAAGGGGACGGGGAATATGCCGCCTCTCTCATAAAAGAGCGGGAGAACCTGGTGACTGCCATCAACACCCATGCCTGGGACGGTGCCTGGTATCTGCGGGCTCTGAGCCGGGAGGAACCTGTCGGCTCTCAAAATTCTATGGGCAGCAAACTTTACTTAAACGCCCAGACCTGGGCGATTCTGGCCGATGTGGTTCCCCGGGATCGGTTGCAGCAGGTGATTGACGCGGTGGATTCCATGGAGCATGATTTCGGCTTTCCGTTGAATACGCCCCCTTATACGGAGTACTCTCCTCACGTGGGGCGCATGTCCGGAATGCTGCCCGGAGAATTTGAAAACGGCGGGGTCTACTGCCATGCCACCGGGTTTAAAATCCTGATGGACTGCGCATTGGGCAGGGGCGATGAGGCAATCCGGACTCTGAAGAAAATCATGCCGGACAGTGATTTGAATCCCAGCACGCGCTCCGGTGCGGAGCCCTATGTATTCACCAATTGTTACTCCACCCATCCCAAATACTATGGCCGTTCGTATTGGTCCTGGACTACCGGCACCTCCGCCTGGGCGATGATGTGCCTCTACGAGGGCATTCTCGGAGCAAGGCGGGATTATGCGGGGCTGAGACTGGAGCCCAACCTGCCGAAGGACTGGGACCATGCGGAGCTGACCAGGACGTTCCGGGGGACGGAGTATCACATTACCTATCAGAGGAGGAAGCGGGAGACTGCCTGCGGGGAGCATTGCAGAGAAAAGATGGAGATTATCGTGGATGGGAAAGTGCACAACGGGGATCAACTGCCTGTCTTTGCGGATGGGAAACGGCATGAGGTGAGGGTGAATCTATGATTTTCTGAAAGAGGCCAGAGGGCACGGGCAAATCCGTGGGCTTTCATCCATGGTGGTGCCCCGCTTGTGGGGCATGGGAGTTTACAGGAGGAAACCGTAAGTCGTACAAGGTGATTTTCGATATTTCATTGTAATTATCTACTTCCCCCTGCAAACCGCCAAGAAAGAAAATCAAAAGCGATCCCCCACTTTTCTTCGTTAAATTTAATGAAACAACGTTTTTACAAGAGATAGCCCTGCAGGAAAAAATATTTCCAGAAACAGAAACTTACAAAAACAAACACGGTTTTACAATATCAGAAAAATTATTATTGCTACAATCCGATTAACAGATGGATAGGAAGCTCGTGATTTCAAGAATTTTGGGAGTTATACCCCCTCCGCGCAGTTTGGCGTGGGGGGGGGTATAACTGTCATGGGGCGCTTCGCGGATCTAAAAGGGCAGCATGAGTCGGTGACATGCCATATATGGTGCTATGGTGCGCTTTATGTATTTTCTTTGAAGATCTTTTGCGGAGAGGAAGAGGGACCCTTTGTGCTTTTGGATTTGTGCTCTTGGATTTAAAAAGCGCGAAGACCTGGGGATTGCGGCGGCTTCCTCCAGAAATATCAAACAGGAGGAAATAAAAATGAAGAAAACAAAGAAACGCATGTTAGCTCTGCTCCTTGTCCTTTCTATGCTGGTCGGTATTCTATCCGGCTGCGGCGGTGGCGGCAATGGGGGAAATGTCGAAGAGC
>CAZROZ010000095.1:3250-6902 GCA_964601745.1 uncultured Lachnospiraceae bacterium
CTATCAGCTACTGGATGTTCCCGGATGATTACAAGTATTATAACAGCCTCACCGATAATCCGGTGGTGAAGGTGCTGGACAAGATGTTCAATGTGAAGCTGGAATTCCAGACACCTGCCATGGGATCTGAGGCGGATAATTTCAACCTGATGTTAGGCACCCAGGATTATACGGACATCATGAATATGACCTACTGCACAGAATCCCTGAATACACTGTATGAGGACGGTGTGATTCTGGATCTGGCGCCGTATCTGGATGAGTACATGCCGAATTACAAAGCGTTGATTGACGCAGATCCAGAGTTGCAGAAGGCAGTTTACGACGATGAAGGACATATGTTTAGCCTGGCACAGATTGATGATGTGAATCGGGATCAGTGGGGTGGCATGGTCTACCGCAGGGATATTCTGGAGACAATGACCGGCGGCAACGTGGCATTCCCCTCCGGAAACGATGAGCCCACAACGGTGGAGGATTGGGATTACATGCTTCCCCTGATGAAGCAGTATTTTGATGCCAGTGGAATGACGGACACCGCTTGCCTGATTATCCCCGCGGTCGGTTATGTGGGGACCGGCGAATTACAGGCTGGCTGGGGCGTGGGCCCTGTAATTGGATTGTCAACCGATGGAAAGACGGTTACCTATGGTCCCGCCGAGGATGCTTTTTACAATTATCTGCAGAAGATGCACGAGTGGTATGAAGCGGGTTATATTTATCAGGACTTTGCCAGCCGCACCAACGATCTGTTCTATCTGCCGAATACTTCGCTGACCTATGGCGGTGCGGCCGGGATCTGGTTTGGTCTACAGGGACAATTGGACGATCAGATGAGCATGCCGGAGTATGGGCTCAATGTGGATGTGCGGCCGCTTTCCGCGCCTCTGGATACCGAGCACAATGTGACGCCTGAGATGGCTGCCTCTTATGTGGCTGTAGATGTTATCTCTTCTCATCGCTGCATTTCTGCTACAGTGGATCCCGCGAAGCTCCCCCGGATCCTGAAGCTCATGGATTTCCTCTATACCCAGGATGGAGCGCTCCTGCTGAATCGGGGACTGAACGCGGAGCAGGCAGCGGAGGATGAGCTTTATACACAGATGGGATTCACCGAGGGCGCTTACTGGTTCAATGATGAGGGACAGATATGTATCGCCGAGTGGTATCAGAATGCCACAAAAGACGGCTTGGAACCCATGTCCTTCACCGGGCAGCGGCTCATGGGAGCCAGAGATGCCACAGAGCATGACTGGCCCGCCAACAAAGAGCGCACGAAATATGATGACGCCAATGAGAATGCGAATAAAGTATGGATGAAATACGGCAGAGGGCGTGTCATGTCAAATAGTGCTGGAACCATGAACACGGAAGAAGCGGAGAAATTCAATGCCGTCTACACTGCTATTAATGACTATGTAAATACCATGGTTCCGAAATTTATCATCGGGACGGAAGCCTTGAATGAGGAGAGCTGGCAGAGTTACAAGGATCAACTGTATGCTCTTGGACTCCAGGATCTTCTGGATGCCCGCCAGTCCGCTTTTGACCGGTATCAAGCCCGTTAAATCTGACAGAGGCAGTTCGATACCTGGCAGGCGGTGGAAAATATGTTCTACGCGTGCGGTGGTGAATATGTTCTGCGCAGGCAATGGAGAATACGCTCTGCACGTGCAGTGGAGAATGCGTTCTGCCAGCCTCAATCAAAAAAAGGTTTGCATTTTTCCCCCTCCCCTGATTGGAGAGGGGGACTTTTCAGACAGAGAAGGGAGTGTGAACAATTTGGCAGTCAAGAAAGAAGAAAAGGAAGGGAAGACGCCGAAGATCGCAAAGAACGGTTCCTGGAAACAGAACTTTTTGCGGTATAAATCCCTCTATTTTCTTGCGATCCCTCTTGTTGTTTATTTTCTGGTCTTTAATTATGCGCCGATGTTCGGTCTGGTCATGGCCTTTGAGGATTTTAAACCGACCAGAGGATTTTTTGGCAGTACCTTCGTCGGGTTCAAAAATTTCATTGACTTTTTCAATGCGCCAACATTCTGGCAGCTGCTGCGCAATACGTTCGTGATTTCCGGCCTGGGCCTTGTGGTGGGATATCCGCTTTCCATTATTTTCGCGCTTTTGATCAATGAGATCAGCGTGAAATGGTTCAAGAAATCCATTCAGACGATTTCCTACATGCCGTATTTCGTCTCCACCATCGTCCTGTGCGGATTGGTCATCGAGTTTTGTTCTACCAATGGTTTGATCACCAATGCGCTGGTGAATCTGGGGATCGTGGAGAGGCAAAATCTGCTGCAAAATCCCAATTATTTCTGGGCGATCAATCTGATCTCCGATGAGTGGCAAGGACTGGGCTACAGTTCCATTGTCTTTATCGCCGCCATCTCCAATGTGAGCGGGGAACTGCACGAGGCGGCAGCCATTGACGGGGCGAATCGGCTCCAGCGGGTCTGGCACATCACCCTTCCTGGTATCAAGCCCATGATCGTGAGTATGCTGATTCTCAAATGCGGCATGCTGATGACGGTGGGTTTCGACAAGATTCTGAACTTGTACAATACCGCCATCTACTCTACTGCCGACGTGATTTCCACTTACGTCTATCGAATCGGTCTGAACGGCGGTCGGTATGGCTTTGGCGCGGCGGTGGGCCTTTTCAACTCGGTGATCAATTTGATCCTGCTTGTTGCCTCCAACTATATCAGCAAGAAGTACGCGGATCAGTCGCTGTTCTGAGAGGAGGATCGTCATGATACAGAAATTAACACCCAGCCGGGTTATCTTCAATATCTTCAATTACGCGTTCATGATCCTCTTCGGCTTTGTCTGCATCATTCCGCTCTGGCATGTGCTGATGGCCAGTTTCTCGGATCCCAGAATGCTGATGAGCAATGCCGGCATTATCTTCAAGCCTCTGGGGAAGATCACACTGGACGGATATAAGATGGTGATTTCCAATAAATCTATCATCACCGGATACGCCAATACGATTCTCTATGTGGTTGTCACCACTCTGATCATGGTGCTTGGTTCTCTGGTGGGCGGCTTTTTGCTGAGCCATAGAGATTTTAAATTGGCAAAACCCCTTGCCATCTTCATCATGATTACCATGATGTTTGGCGGCGGCTTGATCCCCAGCTATATGGTGATCAAGGGTCTGGGAATGCTCAATACCATGTGGGCGGTGATTCTGCCCGGCTCCATTAATGCCTTTTACATCATGATGATGAAGTCATCCTTTGAACAACTCCCCTCTGCCTATGAGGAGTCGGCTACCATTGACGGGGCGGGACCGCTGACCACCCTCTTTGTGATCTTGACGCCGCTTCTAAAAGCGACGGTGGCGGTCATCATCATGTTCAACGTGATTACCCAGTGGAACAGCTGGTTCAACGCCAGTATTTACCTGCCGAAACGCAGGGATCTGTGGCCTTTGGCGCTGTTCATGCGGGAAATTCTGATCAACAATGATACCAGTAAAGTGGCCACAGCCCAGGAGGCGGAAGAGGCATCCAATATGACCTCGAATCTGGTCAAATACTGCATTACCATTATCGGGACGCTGCCGCTGCTGTGCGCCTATCCCTTCGCTCAGAAGTATTTCGTGGCCGGCGTGCAGATGGGCGGTGTGAAAGGCTGAAGGGTTCTA
>CAZROZ010000096.1:0-6837 GCA_964601745.1 uncultured Lachnospiraceae bacterium
GCCCTGGGCATTCAGTGTCTCCTGGAGCCGCTCCAGCAAGATCCCGTTGCGGATTTCCAGAATATCGCTCTCCAGATTGGTGTGCAGTTGTGTCACATTCTGATAATTCCCCGTATCTGTATCAGAAAAAGCGCGGATTGTGCTGCGCACCCGTTCGATATCTTGAGAAGACAGCTTGGTGTCCGAATCTCCCTCCAGCAGGGAGGCGGAAAAGGCACCGGTCTCATCCACCGTGTAGACCGGGGAATTTTTGGCCACTTTTGCTTTCTCCGGGTAGAAAAAGGTGATGTAGCCTGCCTTCTCCGTATAGTAGACTGTCTCGTCCCGCAGTGCCAGTCCCACGATGCGATTGTCCTCCGCGATGCTCTGTTTTACCACTTCATAGATGGCAATGGGATCCCGTTTCAGATAAAAATAGAGATTCACCATCATATAGAGAAAAAGAATAAAAAAGACAATGACACCGACATTGATGCGCAGCGGTTTTCGGTATTTGATGACCTTATTGTTCCTTGATTTCTTCTCTCTTCCGGTCGATCGGCTGTTTTCTACTTGCCTGGTCCGCCTTGCACGGGTTTCCTCCCGCTCCTGCTGTTCTCTGAAGGAATAAGCTTCCTCGGTATTTCGTCTGTTTCCCCGAAGACCATCCTCCCTTCGAATGGGATTTGGCCGCGTACTTTGCCTATAATAGTCGGAATTCCTATCCCGGAGGGAGGACTGCTGATTCCCGTAACTGGACTGTCGTTCCCGAAAAGAGGGCTGTCTATCGCTGTATTCAGACTGTCGATCCCGCAGAGAGGACTGCCTATCGCTGTATCCGGATTGTCGATCTCGCAGAGAAGATTGTCTGTCATTGTATCCAGACTGTCGATCCCGCAGAGTGGATTGTCTACCGCTGTAACTGGATGATTGATCTCGAAAAGAGGTTATTCTACCATCGTAGTTAGATTGACGATTCGAAAAGGAAGCTGCTCTGTCCCCGTAGTCGGATTCTCTGCCGCGAAGGGAAGAGCGGCGATTGCTGTATCCGGAATCAACGGTGCGAAACGACGCCTCCCCAGATCGAGACCGCCTGTCAGCGAAAGAATCTGTATTTGTCCTCTCTCTCTGAGTGCCTTCGCTGTATTCACTTCTGCCGCCGCGGGCAGCCGAATTCCTGCGCCGCGATTGCCTGTCTTTTCTTGAACGAAACTCATCTCGCATAAGTCATCCCTGCTTTTCCTTTTCTGGAGTAGGAAACAAATGGACATTAATCATATACTGGCAAATCAAGAAGCATTTCCCAAAAGGTTCCTCTGTCTATCCTATACACACAAAAGGTACAGGAGTACGCTGGGATCAAACAAAGGTTCCACAAGCGATTCAAAAGTCTCCTGTACCCCATCAGCCGGCACGTAAGCTGCATCCCGTCATACAGCGCTTTATAATGCGACTTCCACCATATCCCGAAAGCTCTCCGGAATGTCTTCCTTGTCGCGGGAAATACTCATGATGATCGTGACGCCAAACGCGTCGGAGATATTCTTCAATTTTTGCAGAATGGGCTCAATATCCTCTCCGGTATCCTCCACACAGGCGATTTTCAAAAAACTGTCCACGTAAATTTTTTCCAGATCGTGATCCTGGGAAAGAATTCCACTGATGAATCCCACAAATTCACTGGAATTGGTGATGCAGTAATCTTTGCTGTTGATCAGCCTGACCTGCCGATTCAGCTCAAACATGTGTTGATTGCTCTTGTCGATGTAAACGATGCTGCCGTGGGCATCTTTCACCGCCTGTTCTACCAGATTCAGCAAAATCTTTGTCTTTCCTATGCCCTTATCTCCTGCAATTAATTGAATCATTGGGAAATTCCTCCTTCTCACAGCGTCTTGTCTAGTCACTAGCGGCACATATTCTCGCGGGAAAACACTATCTTCCAGTCGATGATATTCATCGCTGAAGCCTTCTCAAGCCGCCAGGACTCTATCTCTGCCGGGCAACACCGTCTCGTCGTCCCAGCTCTTTCATTATAGTATAAATGGCGGCGGGTTTCAATAAAAAACACCCTGCCATATTCCACAAAAGCGCAAAAAATCAATCATCAAAAAACAAAAACAAGTGGGAAGAGAACATGCCTCCTCTTGGGGCGGAAAGAACTTGAACACATGTTAGAAGGGCGCCTCTCACGCTCCCGAACCGATCCTTTCCAGGATCTGGGTCATATACTGATACAACTCTTCCCCTGTCTCCGCGTGCAGAATCAGGGAAATATACTGGTGCTTGTCCGCACCTTCACTCAGCAGGATCATACAATTTCCGGCCGCATTTGTGGTGCCGGTCTTTCCGCCGAACACCGTGACTCCTTTGGGAGGTTTGACTTTATTTAACACATACTGATTGGTGCTCTCAAATGTCTTGGAGGCTTTCTTGCCTGCCGCCGTCTGATAAGAAATTTTCACCTTCTCACTCTGGATCATGGGGAGAAAGCGCTCGTCTCTTAGCAGGGCGGAGAAAACCAGATAGATGTCATACGCGGTGGTATAGTGATCTTCATCGGGCAGTCCGTGCGGGTTGGTGAAATGCGTATTCACCGCGCCCAATTTCTCCAGCTCTTCATTCATCATTTCGCAGAATTTTTTCTCACTGCCACCGATATGTTCCGCCACGGCCAGAGCGGCGTCATTGCCGGAATAGACCAGCATCACGTGGACCAGATCTCCCAGATTCATGGAGTCTCCCTCCTCGAAGCGGCAGAGCCTGGCTCCGGGTTCCGTGATATGGGATGCTTTCTTACTGAAAGTCACCGTATCTGTGAGATCCCCGTAGAGAAAAGTGACATAGGCGGTAGCTAATTTCGTGAGGCTGGCGGGATAGAGCCGGTCAAAGACGTGATCCCCGAAAATCGCCTCCCCGGTGGTGACATCTGCCAGCATGGCAGCGGAAACCTCCGGAAATTCCTCCGTTAGCGCATCCGGGTCAAAAACAGCCAGATTAGAAGCGAGAAGCTGCCTGGTTTCCTCAGCTCCGGCCGCCGGCAGTTCATAATCTGCCGGATAAGCCGCGGTCAAAGGATCCTTTTTCCCACAGCCGGTGAGGATCAGCAAAAAAATCAAGCAGAATAAAATTTGTTTTTTCATGGCTCTCTCCTCCTGGAAAATGTCCGGATGAAAAGCGATTAAGAGCAATTAAAAGCGTTCCTGGCGTTTGCGCTGCAAGCCGACATTGCAGATAAAGCCTACTGCGATCATGGAACTGACCAGGGAGCTGAGTCCATAACTCAGGAAGGGAAGGGGAAGTCCGGTATTGGGGAGCAGCGATGTCGCCACCCCGATATTGACAAATACCTGGAACATAAACATGGCAGAGATGCCCACCGCCACAAGGTATCCCAGCTGGTCTTTGGCCTTTCTGGCGGTCATGAGGCATTTTATCACCAAAAAAGCAAGCAGCAGAATCAAAATCAGACACCCCAGGAATCCCAGTGTCTCGCCGGCGACAGAAAAAATGAAATCACTCTCATTGACATAAACTTTGCTGCTGAGCTGCGTGGGATTCTCGCTGCCCTCCAGGAATTTTCCCGCAAGTCCCCCGGAGGCGATGGCAGCGACAGAGCGATTCTGTTGATACATATAGGAAGCGGCGAATTCTTCCGGATTGAAAAATCCCAGGATCCGCTCCTGCTGCCGGCTACTCAGCAAGCTCTGCCACGGCTGCTGCACATACCAGACCAGCGCCACAGACAGGGGAACCCCGATGGCGGCCACAATCCCGATGATTTTGTAACTAAGGCCCGCGGCAAAGAACATCACCGCGAAAATAAACATCATGACCATACTGGAGGATAGATCCGTCTGAATCATGATCAGGAATGTGGGAACTACCGCCACAAGGCAGGCCAGGAGAAAGCAGACCGGTTTATTGACTTTATCTTTGTATTTGGTGAAAAGGGAGGCCAGCGCAAAGATCAAGGCAAGTTTTGCGAATTCTGAGATCTGCAGATCCACAAAACCCAGATTCAGCCAGCGGTAAGCGCCGGTCCCCTGGTCCTCCCCCAGGCTGGAAAATCTCACCAGCACCAGCAGTATGACAATGACCACGTAATACGGCCACGAAAATTTCAGCAGGTTGTGATAGTCAATCAGGGAAACCACCACCAGCGCGAAAAGCCCGATCAGAAGTCCGATCAGCTGCCGCTTCATGTGATATTCATCGCCGGATAAATACAGCAGGAACACCCCGGCAAGAGACAGTAAAGTCACCGAAACTACCAGAAGTACCGGATATCCCTTTATAGACAATTTTTTTAAACGTTGCATTCTATCTTCATTTCCTTTAGGTTACTGCTTTTCATTTTCCCGCAAAAGCTGTCTGCAGCATGCGGCAAAAGCCTGTCCTGCCAGACAGGCGCGTCCCACGATGGGTGTGCCCTGGCGGTTGGCGGCATAGACCGCATCGTCATCAGGGATGACTCCCAATAGAGAAACCGGCAAAATCTCCAGAATTTCCTCCTTCGATAGATAAATTTGTCCTTTCACCAGATCCTCCCGCATCCGGTTGATTAGCAGGCGGATACGCATCCCCCTGTTTTCTCGCAGGAGATTTCGCACGAAGTCCGCGTCCCGGACGGCATTCTCCTCCGGCAGGGTGACTAGAATCGAGGAATCCGCGCCGGCAACGGCCAGGGAAAAGCCTTTTGAGATCCCAGGCGGCGCGTCCAGCAGTACATAATCAAATTCCTGCTTTAATGTGTCCACCAATCGTCTCACCTGTTCTACGGTGATAGCATCCTCTCTTCTCGTCAGGGCGGCTGGCAGCAAAAAGAGTCCCGGGAAGCGTTTCTCCCGGATCAGGGCGTGTGCCAAATCACAGTTTTCCTCGATGACATCCACCCAATTGTAAATGATTTGATTTTCCTGTCCCAGCAATAAATCCAGACTGCGCATCCCCAGATCCATGTCCATGACCACAACTCTTTTCCCCAGCTTTGACAACCCGGTTCCCAGATTGCAGCAGGCGGTGGTCTTTCCGGTTCCCCCCTTGCCGGACACCAGGGCGATTGCTTCACTCATGGCGATCTCCTATCGAAATCTGCGAGAACGTGTCCGCAGAGAGGGCGGTGATTTGAATCTCCCCCTGTCGATCCAGATAGGCCAGCTTTGGCTTTTTGGACAGGGAAATGCCGTGCTTTTTGGGGAGTGCCGCCCGAACCTGCGCAATTGACAGTTGTTCAGGTGCCAGGTGCAGTGCCATGACAAAAGCGGCTTTATCCCCGTTTGTCCCGGCATGCAGCTGTCCGCAGGCCTCTCCCAGGACCAGGAGATTGCCTGCCGCGCAAAGGGATGCCCCCTCCTCCACATTGCCCAGCAAGATAACGCCGGTGTCAAAGGAAAGGGATTCCCCTGCCTTTAGATCTGCCCGGTGGAACTGCCCGCAGATCCCCTCCATTGCGGTCATCTGCCGGTACAGCTCCCGCTGAAACAGCAGGCTGTCCGCCCCTTCTTCCTCCGCGATGCACAGAATATGAATCTGGGAATTTGCCTCGATCTCGGAAACGATATTCAGCTCCTGCGTGGTGGTCAGCGGCCGTCCTTCAAAGCGCAGTACCAGATCGCACGCCCCGAAAAAGCGGGCGGAAGCGGCAAATTTTTCCCGTATTTTTGAGAGCAGCAAAGGCCATTCCATCTGTTCGCTTAAGCGCAGTGTCAGACCTGCCTTTGAGGATTTTATCATGACAGCCTGATCCATTTTTCGTTCTCCTTCATTTGGTTTAAGCCATCGAAAATTTATAAATTTTAGGACTTTTCTCAAATGGAAAATTTATCGCAGCGCCGGTTGCCAGTCGCTGAAAGCAAATTCAATCCACCGCAGCGCTGGATTTTGGCTTGGTGGCATCCCCGGTGATCAGCTTTTTCACATTTCCGATCCCGAAATAATACTGGTAGACGTAGCTGGATAGTTCAGCGGCATTGCTGGAAGTGTAACCGTTGGGAATGACCGTGGTCACACTGATCTCCGGATCCTGATAAGGGGCATAAGAAATAAACAGGGCATGGTTTGGATGGTAGTCGTTCTGCTGCGCCGTTCCTGTTTTCCCGGCAATCTCCACCTTGGTATCCTCAAACTGGGTGAAAAGGCTCCGGATGGAACTCCTGCTTCCATTGATGACCCGCCGCATCCCCTGATGCACCAGATCCCAGGTCTCATCCGCCACCTCCATCTGATTGTGAATTTTCGGCTCATTCTTCCAGAGAATATTGCCGTCCACATCCCGCACATCCTGTACCAGCGTCAAGTCAAATACCGTACCGGAATTGGCCACAGCCGTCACATAGCGGGAGAGCTGCACTGGCGTGTAGGCGTTGGTGCCCTGGCCGATGGAAGAACGCACGGCCTCATCATCAGAGACATGGGGCATCGCCTCGCCGATCTCCACGCCGGACTGCTGATCCAGGCCGAACATGGAAGCATATTTCAGCAGATAGGAAAGGCCCCGGTACATGTTGTATTCTCCTGTGTCCTTACAGCCCAGACGGTAGCCCATCTCGTAGAAGAAATAGTTGCAGGACACTTCTATCGCCTCCCGGATGCTCACGTTGCCGTGGCTGCCCGGGGCGATCCAGCAGCTGGGAGACGGCTTGATATTGGTATATTTGGTCTTGTCTGTGACGGTTTCTGTTCCCGTCACCACGCCCTCCTCCAGCGCAGCCACGGAAGTCACGATCTTGTATGTGGAACCGGGGGCGATCCTTGTCAGGGTCGCTTTGTTATAAAAAGGGGAAGCGTGATCGATGCTGAGCCGGGAAAAATAACTCGCGTCAATGGAATTGGCCATTTTGTTGTTGTCATAGCTGG
>CAZROZ010000097.1:0-6810 GCA_964601745.1 uncultured Lachnospiraceae bacterium
GCATTCTCTCTCAAAGGAGATAAAATCCAGCGGCGCTGTCACGTTATAGCACATACCCAGATCCGCCTCCAGATTGTCCGCGATGGTCACATAGTCGTCGCACAGCACATACCGGAGCCTTTCCCTTTCGATGATCCGGACTTTATGTCCGGCTTTTATTAAATGGTCCGCGACCACATCCACCTTTTCTTGAAATGGGTGGACGTCCGGCTTTTTCGGAAGTGTCCCCATGATCTCCTGATGGCCCATGAATGTGTCCGCACCGAAATGCATCAGCTCCGATTTGCCGAAATTTGCCATCGGAGAAAATTTCATGCACTGGCTCTCCCGCCCGTAGGCATTCATAAGCCCCAGCTTCTCCAGATTCGGGAGGTACAGATCCGGCTCGTCCCTCAAGATGCTGCCCAGCGTGTCTGCTTTCTCATCTCCCGGCCGGCTCGTCTTCGCGTCATCCATTGCGCCGATCCCGAAACCGTCCAGGACAATCACTACAAATCGTTTCAATCCAGCTGCTCCTTCTTTCTCCCTAGACTGTCATAGATACCCGTGATCCGGGGCCTTCCCCGGTGGATTCCCTCCACCAGGACGACGTCGCTCCTGGTTACAAAAATCTGAAAGCGGAACGCCATCACCACCGTATCTCCGACCGGACATTCCTCCGACAGGCCGAAATGATAGTCGATACTGTCACTGCACGGAGGAATCACGGCGAGCCTTTTGGCGGTTGCCGCGGCCTTGCCGACCAGTGCCTCCTCCACATTGGAGCGCCGGTAATATCCGCCGCCGTAGCAATACGCCTTCCCCTGAAAGTTGTGGGAGATCTCACTGACATAGACAACGGCAGGGAGCTCCGGCAGATCCCGGTACGCGTGCATCGGCGTCGTGCCGGTCAGCCCGTGCCCTGGTTCGCCGCAGTTAGCGCCGTCCAGGGCCATTTTCTGAATGGTTCTCACGCAGGTTGCCGACGGCGTATTGACGAGCAAATCCCGGCAGCCCAGTTGTTCCAGGATTTTTTTCGCCCTTTGTACTGTGCCAAGATTATTGGTGGGACAGATATCGTCCGCCTCCGCGCAGTACAGATAGCAGGGGAAAGACGTGACGCCTTTTACAGTCAAATGTGGGCAGGATGCGTTCACATGGCTGACAACGGTTTCCAACTGTCCGAGAAGAAATCCAGCAGTCTGCCCGGAATAGATTAGATCTGATTCATCGCAGACCCGAAGAAGAACCGCCTGCTGTTTGCCCAATTTCGCGACGGCCTGCTCGATTGCGTCCAGCTTTGCCAGCGAATAGACTGTCATCACTTCCGGTCCGTAGGAGACGACACGATCCAGCATCGATTGCGGGACCTGAACCAGATGTCCCACATTTCCGATGGGGATGTGATGGTCCATCATAAGCGCTGCTTCCTTGAAGTCGACCACCACCGCCCCCGGATACCCAAGCTCGATCAGCTTCCCTGCCAGATAGGGGTTGCGCCCCACCTGTTTGAGCATAAAGTACAGACGGATCCGGTATTTTTGAGCTTCATTCAGTATCTTATCCGCATTTTCCAGAAAGGCATCCACGTCGATGAGATAGGAATCTGGAGGGATCCGCCCTTTTTGGTGCAGGTCGAAAGCGGTTCGAATCAGCTCAGGATTCCTTTTTAATGTCTGTTCGATAAACATGCTTCACACTTTCCACTGAAGACCGGATGATATTGAGGATCGTGTCCGCCCCGGCACGCATTGGATTGATCCGAATCATCCGTCTCTCCAATGCCGGATCTGCCTTGCGGAACGTTCCCGATATTCGGTAAAACATCGGCACGATTTCATACTTTGATTCTGCTCCGATCGGATTTGGAGCGGCGCCCAGCTTTTGTGCCTCGTAGAGAACCGCCTCCGCGATCTCTTCCTTGAATTCCACGAGAAGCACTTTGGATTGCGCATTCGCGAGAAACGCGTCCTTTACCTCCGGGATTTCGCCGCCTTTGAGGCGCCGCACGCATTCATCGTTCACCTGTGCCTGGATCGCCAGTGAAACCGGGGCGTACACCAACCCGCGCAGCACATCCAGTGCCTCGTGCCCTTGGGTCTGCATTCCCCCGGAATAGCTCTCCGAGATCAGCCGCTTTACGTATTTTTCCTTTCCCACGACGATGCCGATTCCCTCCGGTCCGAGCAGCTTAAAGGAGGAAAAGCAGGAGAGATCCGCGCCGCACTGGACACCGATGTCCCGCACTTTCATGACCGCGTAATTGTCGTCCGTGAGGACCGGGATGTCCCGCTCGCGCTTGATGGTTCTTATCACTTCATGCATATCATAGCGGTCGTCAGGTTTTTGCCTGGTATACTGCACAAGAGCCGCTTTGGTCTCCGGTTCTTTCTTAAGTGCGTTCCGGATGCTCTCCTCATCGTTAAAGTCCGCCCGAATCGGCACAAGTCCAAGCATCTCCAATGAAGTCGCGGTCGTGCTGTAGATTGGTGCATCGTGAACCAGTATTTTTTCACCCGACTTTAACATGGTATGGAGACCGAACCGAATCGCGCCGCTCCCGGCACCTCTCACGAAGACGCACGCTTCCGCGTCAAAAATTTGCGCGACCACCCGCTCGGCCTTCTCAGTCGTGACCGGCTTATTATGGCCCATCACAACGCCCAAATCCCCGCGGCTTAAAATCTCATGGCCTTGAAATTCCTTTGTCACGCAGTCCACAACTTTAAACTGCAGCTGGATCGCTTCTTCCATACTGATCGACGGCAGCGGATATGTCTTCATGATTTCCCCTGTCCTCCATTTTCCAAGATCCGTTTCGGATTGTCAATCAGCATCGTGTCGATCTGCTCCTGTGTGATCCCGTATTCCCGCAGCAGCGGGAGAAAGCTGGTAAAGAGATACGGATATCCGATTCCTCCCCGGCTCTTTAAATTCGACTTTCTGGTGATATCCATGGACAGGACCACCTGAGATAATCTACCCTCTGAGGCGATTCGTTTCAATGCCTCGGCGCGGAACGTATCCGGACAGTAATTCAGCTTCCCAATCGTGTCAAATCCCACATTGATGCCTTTCTCAAGCAGCCTCAGAATCAAATCGATGTCCTGGGACAAATCCATATGGCCGATGATGATCCGGTCCGCTCTCACCCCGTGACGGAGCAGATAGTCCGCCTGCTGTTCTCCAAATGTACCCAGTGTCGTGTGGGTTGTGACGGGGACGCCTGTTCGCACCGCCGCCAGAGCCATGGCTTCGAATACCTTCTCCTCCATCTCTGTCATCTGATTCTTGCTGGTGCCGAATTCTCCGATCACACAGGCTTTCACGCCGGTGTCCTCGATCCCTTCCTCGATTTCATTTTGCACGAGAGCGGCCAGTTCCTCGACGGATTTCTCATAGACGATCCGGGGGAGAAACGGTTCTTTGTAAAAACCGGTGGACACCAGGAACTGGATCCCAGTCTCCTTTGCGACTCTCTGAATATAGGAGACATCTCTCCCCATGCCGATATTTGTCACTTCAAGTATATTTCTTACCCCGTGTCGATAGAGTTCCTGGAAATCCGCCACCGAGTCCTCATAGCAGTCGAGCCTACAGTCCGGATCCTTTTTGACCCCGGACAGATCGATGGTCACGTGCTCGTGCATCAGCGTATATCCATCTTTTAAAATCATCTGAAACAACCTCCCATCTTTCCTCCCCATAAGGGATTCGCGAATGAACGGGACAAGTCATGTCTTCCTATATGCATCGGCGGGGGCTATCGTCAACGATAAAAGAAGCCCCCGCCGTTCATTTTCACGAAAAGAAAATCTCAGCCCGCTATCGGGATACTGATCATACGGATCAGCAGCAGTAGATTCAAAAGGATCCCAAAGAGAATGCAGGCGACCGGTCCGACTGCCATATCGACAATTGGTTTCTTCGACTGTCTGTTCAGCAGATAAGCACCGATGACAAACATGGCGCCGACTCCGCTCAAGCCTGCGGCGGAGGATGCCATTGTCTCTGCGGCTACGATGGCGCCAGCCAGCAGCGCTACTTCCAGAACCTTGTTCATCGCGGTGCGGACATGTTCTCCCATATCCTTGACGCCTGGGAATCTGTCCATCCCCTTCGCGAAGAGATTGATGAGCAGAATCTCGACGATCATGACAGCTGCGCCGGCGACAAATGCCAGGATTGGGTTTCCGTGCAGGAGCAGACCGACGACAAATACAAACGTACATCCAGCTGTCCCATATACACCGGTCACGATGGCGGTCGTGAACACCAGCGGGACAAAACCGATCGCTCTCGCGAGGGCTGCCAGGGCGGCGTTCGTGTACTCACCATTGGCTAGGAGTGCCAGGGACGCCGGATCGCCTGCCACGATGGAAAGGCTCGTGCCGGCTGCCAGAAGTCCGCCCATCAACGCCAAAAGCAGTCCGTTCTTTCGGATGCGTGACACATTTGACTCAAAACCGATGGTCAGTGCTTCGTTGTTTTTCTCTGTTCCCTTGATCTGAGCGGCGAAGACGATCATCACGATCATGCCGGCCAGCATCGCCATACCTGCCGCGTTCAGCGCGACCGTGTTTCCACCAATTGTGAATGTTCCAAATTTGCTGACAAGGAAGTAAACCAATACTGTAATGCAGCCTGTGATCAAGCCTTTTTTAAATCCATGTTGCAGCGCGACGCCGACAGCAGGAAAGATCGCGAACGCAACAGTGACATACCCGGATACCTGTCCCAAATCGCCGGTGAAGTTGTACGGCAGCATCTCGAACAGTTTGACGACAAATTCAAGTCCCAACAGGAGGGCGATGCCGTAAACACCGCCGATCACACCGGAGAGGATCATGCCTACCTTGTTATCCGGACAGAAGGAACCGATCATATCGGTTGACAGCAGCAGACAGTGAATCAGGATGATGTTCGCGGCGATGGACGTCGGGATACCAAATCCGATCACCAGCCCGAAGCTGACCGCGAAGCTCATAGCTGCCAGCTCTCTCTTGGAGATTTCCTTGTTGAAATACTGACCCATGATCGGCCGGAAGCCGTCGTTGAACACGGCGACTCCCTGGTTCGCCAGAACAGAGGCCAATGCCCCGATCAGCGCGATGATAACGTATCTCATAATGTTCCTCCTTCTTTCTCAGTTATTGCCTGAAGCAAGATCGGCAGCACTGTTTCTTTGTGCTGCGCGGTAAATCCAAATGCTACTTTTCCGTTCTTCACTTCCGACCGGATTTCCTCCTCACTGCAGATGTGTCCAGGTCTGGATATCGTGGCGCACTTATCCTTTCCCAGAAGTGCCAGCGCCATCGCCAGCGCCCCGCCGCCTCCGGTGTTGCAGGCACCCACATAGTAATCATAGAGTCCGGATTTCATGCCCATGGTGGCGTCCAGATCCCCCTTCACCGTTACTTCCGCCTGATCTTTCAGCTGGTCTGTCACCATCTTGGCAATATCCTGCTTGTCGATCTGGCCTCCAACTACAATCTTCACCGCAAGTCCCTCCTTATCATGACAAAAGATTGCATAAATGGACAGATAAAAAGTCTTTTTCTGTTTCCGGGAACGGGATGTCCGTCATGACCAGCAGACGATCCCGCAGCGCGATCGCTTTCGGATATGCCTCCTCTTCTTTTATTTCCTCCAGAAGTGCCTCGTCGATCGGATTCTCCGCAATTCCCGTTTCCGCTCTCATGGCCGCCATCGCCAGATGTGTGATGAACATTTCCAGCTTGTCCTGATCTACATCCGGCAATTCCGAAAGGATCAAGTCCACGATGTCTCTGGAATAATCCGCTACTTTCTCACTGATCACACCGTTGCTCTGCAAGATCCGGATCCGCTCATACATTGTCCCCTTCAACCTTTGCTTCCTCCTTTCCCTTCTTCGCTCGTCTGATTGTATGATTTCTCACGAACTATCCGGCTCGTTTTCGCGGAAGATTCACGCCTCGACCGCGCGGGTTTATTCCTTCACTCTCAATATTCATTATTTTGTACTTTTGGGCGAATTGTAGCACCACTTTTCCCTATAGTCAATAGAAATGTTCACCTTTTTGTATCATTTGTTTTGGCTTTCATTCATGGTGGTGTCCCACATGTGGGGCATGGGAATTTACCTTGAAAGTCCCGTCAATCGTCCATGCAGACGGCAAGCTCGCTTGCATGGCTGCATGGACTTTGGCGAGAGCAAAGTAGGGCGATAGCCCGGATTGCGAATACGGGTAGGATTGCGGGAGCTGCACCGCAGCGGAGCAATCCGTGGGCTTTCATTTATGGTGGTGCCCCACATTTGGAGCATGGGAGGCCCCTTTTTTTGGCGAGATGGACGGACCAGAATAAGATAGATATGCGCTAGATAGAGATAGATCTGAGTGAGATGGATGGTCCAGGGCAAGATGGACGGACCCGGATTTAATAGGACGGATGCCTTCTGCGGTTTCTCACGTCGTCCAGGACGGTGAGGGTGTATTCCGTGTGGATATTTTTCTCCAAAAACTGTCTCAAATAGACATCACCTTTCTGGATCACGATCACCGCTGTCGCGAATTTGCTGTCGTACTCCTCCTCACTCAAAAACGCAAAATGATAGCTGCTAGTCGGTTCAATGTCTTCGCTGGCGTCGTAGTTCCACACGCCGGCATCTATGATTCCATTCTCTAGGGCTGTCAGCGTCATCTGCGTCCGGATGTCTACCAGATCGACTTTCTTCCCTTTGGTCAGGATTTTTGTTAGTTCGCTCTGATCTAGGGAATCACAGTCGTATGCCACCCGCATCACATCTTGAATCCGATCGGTGTTGGCGTCTCGGAGAGCGAGTACGTG
>CAZROZ010000098.1:0-1172 GCA_964601745.1 uncultured Lachnospiraceae bacterium
TGAGACAGCGACGCGGATTGCAGGATCAATTTATTTCCTTATCTTAAAGGGGAAGAAAACTTTCCAAAATTAAGTGGAATCAGTAGAAAAGTTAAAAAAGAAAGGGAGTTACAAAAATGATCAAAGAAGCCATTGTAAAAATCGTGAACAAAGAGGATTTGACGTATGACGAAGCCTACGCGGTGATGAATGAAATCATGAGCGGGGAGACCAGTCCCACCCAGAACGCGGCTTTTCTGGCGGCACTTTCCACAAAGAGTGCCCGGGCGGAGACGATTGACGAGATCGCCGGCTGTGCCGCGGCGATGCGGGATCACGCCACGAAAGTGGAGCCAGGGATGGAGGTCTTTGAGATTGTGGGAACAGGCGGAGATAACGCCCACAGCTTCAATATCTCCACTACATCCGCTCTGGTGGCGGCTGCCGGCGGCGTCAAAGTGGCGAAACACGGGAATCGAGCCGCTTCCTCCCAGTGCGGGACAGCGGATTGCCTGGAGGCGCTGGGCGTCAATATCAACCAAGATCCGGAAAAATGCGTGGAATTGCTGAATGAGGTAGGCATGTGCTTCTTCTTTGCCCAGAAATATCACGCGTCCATGAAGTACGTGGGCTCCATCCGCAAAGAGCTGGGCTTTCGGACTGTCTTCAATATCCTGGGACCGCTGACCAATCCTGGCTCTCCGTCTGGCTATCTGCTGGGTGTCTACGACGAATACCTGGTGGAACCGCTGGCGCAGGTTTTGATCAATCTGGGCGTAAAACGGGGCATGGTGGTTTACGGGAAGGACAAACTGGATGAGATTTCCATGAGTTCTCCCACTGCGGTCTGTGAGTTCAAGGACGGCTGGTTTAAGACATATACCATCTGTCCGGAGGACTTCGGTTTCGAGCGCTGTGAGAAGTCGAATTTGGTGGGCGGCTCTCCGGCAGAAAATGCTGCCACCACCAGAGCTATCTTAAACGGGCAGACAGGGCCAAAGCGAGACGCGGTTCTCCTGAATGCGGGTGCGGCGCTTTATCTGGACGGGAAAGCGGAGACCATGAAGGAAGGTGTGATATTAGCCGCGGAGCTGATCGATTCCGGAAAAGCCAGCAAGACGCTGGACGCTTTCATCGAGGTGAGCAATCGGTAAGAATAAATAGACGCTTTCATCGAGGTGAGCAACCGATAA
>CAZROZ010000098.1:1272-6631 GCA_964601745.1 uncultured Lachnospiraceae bacterium
AAAATCATTTCACTAGGCAGGAAGACAATCTCAAGAGAGGGAGTTTATTCTTATGACGAAAATCAAGATGTGCGGTATGATGAGCCGGGAGGATATCCTGGCAGCGAATGAAATATTGCCGGATGCCGTCGGTTTTGTCTTTTTGCCGGGAAGACGCAGGTACCTGACTCCGGGAAAAGCCGCACAGCTGAGAGAACTGTTATCTCCCGGCATCCAGGCAGTGGGCGTTTTTATCGACGAGCCACCGGAGACAGTGGCAGAGCTGCTCCGCGCGGGAATCATCGATATGGCACAGCTTCACGGCACGGAAGGGGAGACGTATCTGCGCCGTCTGCGGGAGATGACCGACAAACCGTTGATGCAGGCGATTCCTGTGCACGGGCAAAAGGATCTCACCAAGGCGGAGAAGAGCAGTGCGGATCTCATTCTTTTGGATTCCGGAACGGGAACGGGCAGGACCTTTGACTGGACCTTGCTGCAGGGTTGGGGAGAGCGCGGGAGAGCGCGGCCATATTTTCTGGCAGGAGGACTAAGCCCGGAAAATGTGGGGGAGGCGATCCGATTCCTGCATCCCTTCGGTGTGGATGTGAGTTCGGGAATCGAGACAGATGGCAGAAAAGACAGAGACAAAATGGCGGCTTTTGCTGCTGCGGTTAGAAAGGAAGATGCGATATGACAAATCCGAGAGGGCGCTTTGGCATTCACGGCGGACAGTACATTCCAGAGACATTGATGAATGCCGTGATCGAGCTGGAGGCAGCCTATGATCACTATAAAAACGACCCGGAATTCAACCGGGAACTGACAGAATTATTTAACGAGTATGCGGGGCGGCCGTCCAGATTGTATTTTGCCAGGAAGATGACGGAGGATTTGGGCGGAGCTAAGATTTATTTGAAACGGGAGGATCTAAATCACACCGGCGCTCACAAGATCAACAATGTCCTGGGGCAGGCACTCCTGGCGAAAAAAATGGGCAAAACCCGCTTGATCGCGGAGACTGGCGCCGGTCAGCACGGCGTAGCGACAGCCACCGCGGCCGCTCTGATGGGGATGGAGTGCGTGGTCTTCATGGGCGAGGAGGACACCATCCGTCAGGCGCTGAATGTCTATAAAATGCGGCTGCTGGGAGCAGAGGTGATCCCCGTGAAAACCGGAACAGCCACCTTGAAGGATGCCGTCTCTGAGGCAATGCGGGAGTGGACGTCCCGGATCGCGGACACTCATTACTGCCTGGGTTCTGTCATGGGACCCCATCCGTTTCCGACCATTGTGCGGGATTTTCAGTCGGTGATTTCCAGGGAGATCAAAGAGCAGCTGCTGGAAAAGGAGGGACGTCTTCCGGATGTGGTTCTGGCCTGTGTGGGCGGTGGCTCCAATGCCATAGGCAGTTTCTATCACTTCATTGAGGACAAAGAAGTGCGACTGATTGGCTGCGAGGCGGCTGGCAGAGGCATTGACACCTTTGAGACAGCCGCCACCATGAATACCGGCAGACTGGGCATTTTCCACGGGATGAAATCTTATTTCTGCCAGGATGAGTACGGTCAGATCGCGCCGGTTTACTCGATCTCTGCCGGCCTTGATTACCCCGGCGTCGGACCGGAGCACGCTTACCTGCACGATACCGGTAGGGCAGAGTACGTGCCGGTGACCGATGAGGAGGCGGTGGACGCGTTTGAGTACATGTCTAAAATGGAGGGTATTATCCCTGCCATAGAGTCAGCGCATGCTGTTGCTTACGCCATGAAATTGGCGCCGACAATGGACAAAGATAAAATTATTGTTATCACGATTTCCGGCAGAGGCGACAAGGACTGTGCCGCCATTGCCCGCTATAGAGGGGAGGATATTCATGAGTAAGATTAAAAGTGCCTTCGCGTCGGGAAAAGCGTTCATCCCCTTTATCACTTGCGGGGATCCGGACCTTGCCACCACCGCGGCGGCAGTGCGGGAGATGGTGAAGAACGGAGCGGATTTGATCGAGCTGGGCATACCTTTTTCGGATCCCACGGCGGAGGGGCCTGTGATCCAGGGGGCAAATATCCGGGCGCTGCGGGGAGGCGTTACCACAGATCGGATTTTTGATCTGGTCCGGGATCTGCGCCAAGATGTGACGATCCCCATGGTTTTCATGACTTACGCCAACGTGGTTTTCTCCTATGGGGCGGATCGGTTTATCTCTACCTGCAGGGACATCGGAATGGACGGTTTGATTCTACCGGATCTGCCCTATGAGGAAAAGGATGAATTTCTGCCCATCTGTCATCAATACGGCATCGATTTGATTTCTCTCATCGCGCCGACTTCGGAAAATCGCATCGCGATGATCGCGAAAGAGGCAGAGGGCTTCCTGTATATTGTCTCCAGTCTGGGCGTCACCGGCATGCGCAGTGAAATCAAGACGGACCTGGCTTCCATTATGCGGGTGGTGCGAGAAAATACGAACCTGCCCTGTGCCATCGGTTTTGGTATCTCTACACCGGAGCAGGCGAAAAAGATGGCGGATTTCGCAGATGGTGCTATCGTGGGCTCTGCGGTTATCAAGATCCTGGAACAGTATGGGACGGATGCGCCTTCCCACGTGGGAGCGTACGTGAAATCCATGAAGGATGCCCTGCGCGGCTGAGTGATGCGTATGTGAAATCCGTGAGGGATGCTCTACGTGTGTGGGAGATGTGTATGTGAAATCCATGAGTGATTTCCTGTGAGCCAGAGTGTTGGTGCGTGTGAATCCATGGAAAGTGCCTTTTGCTTGTGAAGGGAGGAAGCAGATCGTGAATCAATGTGAGACTTGTCTCTATTATGAATATGATGAGGAGTGGGAGGAATACCTGTGCTCGATGGATATGGACGAGGACGATCTGGTTCGCTTCCTGCAGGACAAAAGAAGCGTTTGCCCTTATTACCGTGCGGGGGATGAATATCAGATTGTCAGGAAATAGATGTGAGTGTTTTTTAATTGCCAGAAAGCAGATGTGAATGCTTTTCGATTGTCAGAAAGCAGATGTGAGTGTTTTTTGATTGTTAAAGGGCAGATGGGAATGCTTTTGGACAGGGATTGGATTCTTTGAAGCCATAAAGAGGGTGATCTCGGAAAAATCAAGGGCTGTAATGAGAAATAAATATTACAGAATTGATTGAATTTACAAGGGACTACAGCTGTAGACATTTTTCCCAGAAAAACATCGCTTAGGGGAGGATCATCTGAACTACACCTGTAGAATACAGCCGCTTTTTCTTGCGTCCGGACCTTGCCAACTAGACCTTCTAATGGTAAGATGTGCCAGGAGCCGCCGGATTATGGTGCTTTTTGCATAATCAATAAGAAAGAATTTTGCAGTGACGAGACAGGGAGGAGGACTCATCATGATTTGTCCGATTTGTGGAAGAAACATAGAGAATGAAAATGCTCATTTTTGTGATAATTGCGGTGCGTCGCTCCGCGGCGTTCAGCAGGGGATGCCGATGAATCAGAGCGGATATGGAGTTCCACCGATACAGAATGTGGGGCAGGCACCTTATTCGGAAGCCCCGATTTCTTTCGGCAACTGGCTGGGGACGCTGTGTCTTCCTTATATTCCCATCGTGGGATCTATCGTCTATCTGGTTATGCTGGTCGTCTGGTCCGTCAGCGGAAAGACGAATCCCACCAAGAAGAATTGGGCGAGGGCATCTCTTCTGGTGAATGTGGTGGTGACTATATTGCTCTTTATGTTTGCCGGCACCATTATGGAAATGCTGGGGCTTCAGCTCTGAGCAGGAAGGGACTTCAGGGAGAACCAGATGGCGACAATCAGGGAACACAGTGGTGACACCAATGAATCAGATGGTGACGGTCAGGGACACCAATGGTGACAGCCAGGAATGCAATGGTGACAGCCAGACAAGGAGACCGGACATTTTCATCTTTGATGCCGCATTATGAAACGAGAGGAAAAATGAATGGACAAGATTCGCACCAGATTTGCCCCTAGTCCCACCGGGAGAATGCATGTGGGAAATTTGCGCACGGCTTTATATGCCTATCTCATCGCCAAACACGAGGGCGGAGATTTTTTGCTGCGCATTGAGGATACAGACCAGGAGCGGCTGGTAGAAGGCGCCGTGGATATCATTTACCGGACGCTGCGTCAGACAGGCCTTCTCCATGACGAAGGACCGGATAAGGATGGAGGCTGCGGTCCCTATGTGCAGAGTGAGCGCCAGGCAAAGGGAATCTATCTGCGCTATGCGAAGGAACTGGTGGAAAAAGGGGAAGCCTATTACTGCTTCTGCACCAAAGAGCGTTTAGCGGGATTAAAGACCACCGTGGATGAAAATGGGAAAGAAGTGACCCGCTATGACAAGCACTGTCTCTCTCTTTCCAAGGAAGAGGTGGAGGCAAATCTGGCAGCGGGACTTCCCTATGTGATCCGGCAGAACAATCCCACCACCGGGACCACCACGTTTCAGGACGTGATTTATGGTGAGATCACAGTGGACAATGCGGAGCTGGACGATATGATTCTCATCAAATCGGATGGATTTCCCACCTATAATTTTGCCAACGTGGTGGACGATCATCTGATGGGAATCACTCATGTGGTGCGGGGCAGCGAATATTTGTCCTCTACGCCCAAATATAACCGGCTCTATGAGGCGTTTGGATGGGAAATTCCGACCTACGTCCATTGTCCTATCATCACGGATGAGGAACATAAAAAACTCAGCAAGCGCAGTGGCCATTCTTCTTATGAGGATTTGATTGAGCAGGGATTTGTCACCGAAGCGGTGGTCAATTATGTGGCACTGCTGGGCTGGAGCCCCGCGGAAAACCGGGAGATTTACTCTCTGCCGGAACTGGTGGAAGCCTTTGATTATCATCACATCAATAAGGCACCGGCAGTATTTGACATGGGGAAGCTCCGCTGGATGAACGGCGAGTACATCAAGGCGATGGAACCTGAGCGGTATTATTCCTGTGCCCTGCCGGTGATTCGACAGGTGATTCACAAAGATCTGGATTTGAAGAAGATCGCGGATCTGGTAAAGACGCGGATTGAGATTTTTCCGGATATTTTGCCCCTGATTGATTTCTTTGAGGAATTGCCGGACTATGATGTGTCCATGTACACTCACAAGAAAATGAAGACAACCCCGCAGAGTTCTCTCACCGTTTTACGGGAGATTTTGCCCCGCCTGGAAGCGCTGGAGGAGTATTCGATTTCGGCTCTGTCAGAGGTGCTGATGGGCTATATCGGGGAAAAGGGAATCAAAAACGGACAGGGATTGTGGCCGGTCCGCACGGCGGTCTCCGGGAAGCAGACGACTCCCGGTGGCGCCTATGAGATCATGGAGATCCTGGGCACGGAGGAAA
>CAZROZ010000099.1:0-3439 GCA_964601745.1 uncultured Lachnospiraceae bacterium
GCATCATTGCCGATGATTTTAACACCTTCGTGTGCTCGTCCTCCTTTGTATCATCGCTGTCAATCAGAGCCTCACTGTTCTCGCTACAGTATAACATGCAAAAATAATATGCAAAAACGCCGTGACTTTTTACATCACGGCGCTTCTCATTTTCTTCAAAAACTGCAGTCAACGATTAGTCATTTCTTTCTCTTTCAAAGCATCTCAATAGAAATATTCGCTTCCGATCTTCTTTCCCTTTGGATGGCTCTTCTTCAAGCTCGCGGAATACCCCCGGAAGAAATAATATCCTTTCATGGTCTCTTCACCGGTGAGAACAGCCTTCGCGGCCTTGATGCACTTCTTCTCGACCTTGCTGTCAAATTTCCCTTTGTCGTATTCTTTTAATTTCTTCGCAAGCTGACCACTGCTGGCAGGACCGAACTGTTTCTTCTGATAGATCACTTTCTTTACAGAATTCGGATAATTCTTATTCTTTACTCGGTTCATCACCACACAGCCAACAGCCACCATCGTCTTGTAACTGCTGCCCTGTGCCTCGCAGAAAATAAGGCAGGACAACAACCGCAACTCACTCTCTTTATAGGCAGGCTCTTCCTCTTCCTCCTCAGGAGCCTCGGATTTCTCTGCATCGGGATCTTCCTCGCCATCTACATCTTCCACGTCAGACTCTTCCTTCTGAGATGTATCGGAATCACCTGTCTCTGCCTCTGCCGGATCTACCTCTCCGTCATTGGCTGCCTCCCCCGGGTCACTCTGCTCCTCTGCATACTTCTCTGCTTCCTCCGGATCCAATTGATCCAGCTCCAAGCCGCCCTCATAGGAAGAATCAATCTCCTCAGCCGCAGCCACCTGCACATGTCCAAATATCATGAGCAGAGCTAGCGCCAAACAGAGGAAGGAAACCCACCGTTTCTTCAATCGCATAACCAGACTTTTCCTTTCTTCCCTTCGTTCTACAGTAATAGAAACGAAGTATTTTCTTAACAAATCTGTAATAATTATAACACGCGATGAAGAAAAAGCAAGCCTTTTTTAGGATTTTTTTCTAAATACCACCCTTTCAGGTCTTTTTCCTTTGGTTTTCTCCCACTGAGGTATTCTAAAAAACGTGATTTTCCACTCTTTTTAGGGAATCAGTCAATTTTCTTCTTCCCCTGCATAAGTCAAAAATATGTGTGAGTTTTCCCTAGCTGAAACATCCCTGTCACGCAGATGGGCTCCACCCCTCTGAAGCATCCCCGTCACGCGGACGGATTCTCCGCGCAAAAATCGCAAACATGGTCAAAGGGAAGGCTGCCGCCAAACAAATCCAGAGCGCTTCCCACTGTCACATCCAAGATGCCATCGCTTTCCTTTTTAAAAAGATCCAGATCTGACATGGTGCCGATCCCGCCTGCATAGGTCACCGGACGATCGCAGGCAGCGCGATATTTTTTCAGTTCCCGGACCAGATCGAGTTCTACGCCACCTTTGGTTCCCTCCACATCCACGCCGTGAATCAGGAATTCACCACAGTGTCTACCGATCTCCTCCAACGTTTCGCGGGACAGCCGCAGATTTGTAAAGGTCTGCCACCGATCCGTGACCACGAAATACGCATCGCCCTTCTTTCGACAGCTCAAGTCCACCGTCAAATGAGAGCGTCCCACCTCTCTCTCCATCTGCTCCAACCTGGAAAAAGAAAAGGAATCTCCCTCAAATAAATAGGAAGTGACAATCACATGGCTGGCACCCCAGTCCAAAAAGACTGCGGCGCAATCCGGCGTGATCCCACCGCCCGCCTGCAGTCCGCCTGGAAAGGAGTAAAGTGCTTCCCTGGCCTGTGACAAATCTGCCTCGTAATCCTGTGTTCCCCGCTTGTTCAACAAAATCACATGTCCGCCGGAAAGACCCTTTTGCCGGTACAGATCCGCGTAAAAAGCAGCACTCCTCGTGGATCTGTAATTTTCCAATGCGTCGCTTCTCATTCCATCTTCCCGCAGGCTTCCGCCCACCAGCTGCTTCACAGCCCCATTATGTAAATCAATACAAGGTCGAAAATGCATCTGTCTTCCCCTGACTTCTTCTCTTCCAAACCGCCTACACAGGCAACCTCTACGCCTCTCTTCCCGCAAAGAGTTTCGATTCTAAAGATTTCTCCCTCTCCCCCGCAAAGAGTTCTGACACTCAAAATTTTCTTCTTCCTAAGCAGAGAGTTTTGCCTCTTAGGATTCTCTCTGAAACTCCTCCTGCATCTCTTCCAATTCCATCCAACGCTCCATTTTTGCTTCCAGAGTTTGTTCCGCTTCTTCCTTCTCCCGGGTCAAGGCAGCTAATTTCTCATAATCCGTGGCGTAGACTCCCATCTCCTGTTCCAGAGCGGCGATCCGCTCCTCCAGGTCCGAGATCTCCTCGCCAATCGTGTCATACTCTTTTTGTTCCTTATAGGAAAAGCCCCGTTTCTTTCGAGCTGCACGGACCTGCGCTCTGTACTCTTCCTCCGTCGTGCGACACTTCAGCCCGGATCGCTCCTCTGAAGAAGAGATCCAATCTCCAGTCCCTCCTCCTGAGGAATCCTTCTGCGCAGCGGACTCCTCCCCAGCGAGCAAATCCTGTTCTCCAGACTCCTTCTCTGCAGAAAAATCCTGCCCACAAGCCTCCGGCCATTCTCCCCGCAGCATCATCTCCTGGCGTCTCTGCCAGTAATCGCTGAATCCTCCTTCACTCTGCATCAGCGTCCCGTCCGGTCGAAAGGCTAGAATCCGATTCGCTGTCTTGTCCAGAAAATAGCGGTCATGGGAAACACTCACCACCATGCCGGAAAATTCCTCCGTCAAGAAGGCCTCCAAAATAGAAAGCGTCTGAATATCCAGGTCATTAGTGGGTTCATCTAAAACCAGCAGATTTGGTTGGCGCATCAACACCAGCAGGAGAGAAAGTCGGCGCTTCTCCCCGCCGGAGAGCCGATTGATCTGGCTGTACTGCATCTGTTCGGGAAACAAAAACCGTTCCAGCATTTTGGAGGCGCTGATGGTCCCCTGCTTCGTCTTCACATATTCTGCCACATCCCGTACCGCGTCAATGACCCGGCTGTCTCCGGGCAGTTCGTCATTTTCCTGAGAAAAATAGCCGATTTTCACCGTGGTTCCCAGTTCCACGCTGCCAGTGTCCGGCGCCTCCAGTCCCATCAGCACCCGCAGCAACGTCGTTTTCCCGCACCCATTGGGACCCACGATGCCCAGCCGCTCTTCCCGGTCAAAGACATAGGTCAAATGAGAAAACAGTATCTTTCCGTCATATCCCTTGGAGACATCCTGCAGAACGACCGTTTTATTTCCGAGACGCTGTCCCAAGGCAGAGAGATTCACCTGTTGCTCCTCCACCGGTTTCTCCCGGTCCCGCAGCGTCTCAAACCGCTGGATGTGGGCTTTTTGTTTGGTGGATCTCGCTCTGGCGC
>CAZROZ010000099.1:3449-6529 GCA_964601745.1 uncultured Lachnospiraceae bacterium
TTCCGATAGAGATTCGCCTGTTTTTGTTCCAAGGCAAATGCCTGCTCCAGGCGGGATGCCTTTTCCTCCAGATAGAGAGAAAAATTCGCCTGGGCATAGCGATAGGCTTTTCCCCGCTCCAGTTCCAGCATCTGATTGGCCACTTCATCCAGAAAATACCGGTCATGAGTCACCATCACCAGGGCACCTTTTCGCTTCTGCAAGGTTTCCTGCAGCCAGAGGACCATCTCATAATCCAGATGATTGGTGGGCTCATCCAGGATCAGCAAATCTGCGGGAACCAGCAGCGCCCGCACCAGCGCCATGCGCTTCCTCTGACCGCCGGAGAGCTGATCCACCTTCTTCCACTCAAAATCAATGCCAAATCGGGTAAGGAGCGAACGTGCCTCTCCCTCCAGATTCCAGTATTTCTCTCGGGCAGTCAAACCCTCTGTCACGTTTTCCAGGATACTCTTTTGCGGGTCAAAGATCGGCTGCTGGGGAAGATAAGAAACTGTCACTCCATTGCTGAAAATCAGCCGTCCGGCATCCGGTTCCTCCACCCCTGCCAGGATCCGCAAAAGTGTAGACTTCCCAGTGCCGTTGATGCCCACAATCCCGATCTTGTCCCCCTCCTGAATGCCGAAGGTCAAATCTGCAAACAGGGGATGTTCCCGATAACTTTTACTGATTCCCTCTACATTCAGCAGCTGCATCTCGTGTCTCTCTTTCTATTTTTGATAAATTACAGCAAATACAATTCATTTGCTTCCTGCCCGTCAAACTATCTCCCCTAAGATTTGCTTTCTTTTCCTGCTCAACTTTCCATATTTCTTTTCCTGTCTTATTTTCCAGGTTTGCTCTCTTTTCCTGTCCTATTTTCCAGGTTTGCTCTCTTTCCCTGTTCTATTCTCCAGATTTGCTCTCTTTTCCTGTCCTACTTTCCAGATTTGCTCCTGCCTCCAGCAAAAAACGGGACGGATTGGTCTCTTTTCCGAAACGTTCCCTGGCATAGAAACAGAAAAGATTCGTCTTCGCGCGGGTCATCGCCACATAATACATCCGGCGCTCTTCCTCCATATCGGCTGGCAGAAACGCCTTGCGGTACGGGGTCACGCCCTCATTGGAATCCGGAATGAAAACCACCTCGTACTCAAGCCCTTTGGACTTATGCATGGTAAGGATCTGCACGCCCTTCTTTTCCGGATCCTCCGCCTTTTTCTGGGCGGCCTCCTTCAGAGAGAGCAGCGACTGTTCCCAGGACTCCCATGTCGAAAAAGACTTGGCACTCTCCCGCAGTTCCTCCCAGGTATTCAAGAGCTCCTCCGCGTCCGCTCCCCGCTGCGCCGCAAATTCCTTGATGTAATCCACAAATTCCATTTTCCGTCCCAGATAAGTCATGGCGGCATAAGGAGCCTTCCCGGCCAAAAATCGCAGGTCCTGCTGCAGTCGGATGATCCGCTCCTGCATCCAGTCCTTCCCGTTATAGGTGAGAAGGAGCTTCCTCATATCCACATTCGCATCCGGAAGATTCTCCCGGCTCAGATACCGGTTGGGACGATTCATCAGCTGCAAAAACCATTTCCTTCGCGTATCGCCATTGGCGAAATGAAAATAGGCCAGCACCGTCTTGGTGATCCAGTGGTCATACAAGCTGGGGATTTTCTCCTGGCTGGTGAAGGGAAGATTGTAATTCATCATGCTCCCCAGCAAAAGCCTGGGCTGGGTATTGGTCCGCACCAGCACCGCGATCTCCTCAAAGGGAATTCCCCGTTCATGACAGGCAATGATTTCCTGGCAGATGGCATCATTTTGCTCTTTCATAGTGTCAAATTCCCGGAATACCACTGGATCCCCCTCGCCTTTGTTCGCCTTCACCTGCTTTTCATAGCGGACTTTATTGTGCGTGATGAGGGCTCCCGCTGCTTGTAAAATCGCCCCGCAGGACCGGTAATTGGTCTCCAGCACCACCTGCCTGCAACCGGGGTAATCCTGGGGAAAAGAAAGCATGATCTCCGGTCTGGCGCCCCGAAACTGGTAGATGGATTGGTCATCATCCCCGACAATGAACAGATTGTTCTCTGGTTTTGCCAGAAGTTTCACCGTCTCGTACTGAATGGGATTGATGTCCTGAAATTCATCAATCAGCAGGTAGCGGTATTTCCTGCTGAGGGTGTCCCGGATGTCAGGGCGCTTTTGCAGCAATTCAAGGGTGAAGACCAGCATGTCCTCAAAATCAATCAGCCGTTCTCGCCGCAATGTCTTCTCGTAATCCTGATATACGCCCTGGAATACCTCGTCCGCACAGGAAAGGGAGTGATACTGTCCCGGATTGATCCGCTCTTCTTTCACCCTGCCGATCTCTCCGATGAGCGATGAGAGAAGTTCCTCCCGCTCTTCCCCCTCTCCCATCCGGTTCCGGAGACTTTCCTGCAGCAGCGCCCGTTTTTTCTCCTCCCGGATAATATTAGCACCAGTATAGCCGTATGCCATGGAGAGAATGCGGAAAAAGACGCTGTGAAAAGTCCCAAACGTCACCTGTGCCGCGGAAGGGTCTCCCTTTCTCAGAGATAAAAACCGCTCTTTCATTTCTTTCGCTGCCGCGTTGGTGAAAGTGATCACCAGAATCTCCCCCGGGTCAATGCCGGACTCAATCAGGTGAACCACGCGATGGGTAATCACAAACGTCTTTCCGGAACCGGGCCCTGCCAGTACCAGCATAGGCCCGCTGATATGTTCTACTGCTTGTTTTTGAGGCAGATTTTCCTGCTGCAAAGGAACTCCTTTCTTCCTATTTCATTTCTCCCTGTTTCATAACTTTTACAAATTTCAGCTTTTGCAAAATTGCACAAACCTGCCGCAAAAATTTCAGCTTTTACAAAATCGCATAAGCCTGTCACAAAAGAATGATTCTGCTCAAAATAATGATTCTACTCATTGAAAATCAAACTGCGGCATCCTTCTTCAACTTGTCGATATCGAGCCGAAATCAGGCTGTAACCTCTCTCTCCAGCTTCTCGATGCCGATCCGGATTCTGCACAGGCTTTCCTCCTTGCCCAGGATCTCCATGATCTCGTAGGCGCCTCCCGGGGTCATCTGC
>CAZROZ010000100.1:0-4677 GCA_964601745.1 uncultured Lachnospiraceae bacterium
CTTTGACATGTTCTCTTAAGTAGTTGACGCCAACATTCATCAATTCCACTGCGTCCAGAGCGCTCCGACCCGCCCATGGTTGTCCATAGGCATGAGCCGCAATCCCCTGGAAACGGAAATGGACGGAGACAATGGCCATCCCTTTCCTGTTGACACCGTACCTGGCGCCGGGATGCCACGTTATTGTGCAATCCACATCTTTGAAGGCACCGCCCATAATCATGTAGACCTTGCCGGCTCCACCTTCTTCCGCCGGGCAGCTGTAATAGCGGATGGTGCCAGGTAGCTTGTTTTCCTCCATGTATGCCTTGGCTGCGCACGCGGCTTCCATGCCAGCAGTGCCTAGCAGATTGTGACCGCAAGCGTGCCCAGGTTTTCCCTCTTCTATCGGGCAGCGCTCCAAAGCATCTGCCTTTTGGCTTTGTCCCGGGAGGGCATCATTTTCGCCTAAAATAGCGATAATGGGATGTCCTTCGCCCCACTCAGCCACAAAAGCAGTGTCCATTCCCGCAATCGGTGAAGTGACTCGAAAACCGGCATTCTTCATAAAGCTTCCCTGCAGGTCCGAAGACTTGTATTCTTTAAAATTTGTCTCAGCGAAAGCCCAAACCTGATCGCTGATTTCTTCAAACTGCTTGCGGTCAGCATCGATGATCGCATCGACTTTCTTTCGGATCATTTGTATCCTCCTTTCCGGAGCATGTGTACTATAGTTTGTAGTTTAGTTAACGACACAATTCACACCGTTTTGATTTTCAATTATTTGTTTCATCTTTATTCTACTTGAACCTTAAATATGAAATTTTCAATGTCGTTCACAATAAAACTCACGCATAAGATTTCGCAGACGCCATAGCCGTCATAAGGGTAAGCGTTAATCCAGCGCTCTATTGAAAATTAGCGGCAGCTCTCCGGCTGAAAATTAGCGGCAACTCTCCGATAAAAATTAGCGGCAGCTCTCCGATTGAAAATTTACCACAGTGGGAAAATAGTGCAAACCCATAGAATATTCACGATGGAATAGAGAATAATCGGTGGGATGCCCTGTTTCAACATTGACTTTATGTCATATCCGCCAGTACTCATCACCATTGCCACAGAAGAGGTTGCCATCGGCGTCAAAATGCAGCAGCTGCAGGCGATGGTGACAAGGATGATCAAGGGTACCGGGTTGCAGGATAGCGCTTTACTGGCAATGCAAGCGATGGGAATCATCGTATGGATTGTCGCGGTATTCTGCAGAAATTGCGTCATGATAACGCAAACGATAAAGAAGACCGCACCGATTAGATAACTGTTGCGATAATTTCCGACAATGTTCACGATCCAGTTGCCTATGACATCGCTGGCACCGGAATTCACCATGGCGGCGGCGGTACACATGGAGCCGACGAAGAGCAGGAACATCCGCAGAGGAATCGCGTTCTGTACTTCCTTGACAGATAGAACACCGGTTAAATGCGTCAGCACCGCACCTGTCAAGACAATCACCCACGCAGGGATGCCGATGTTATCCGCGAAGATAATCCCCAAAGAGGCCAATAGGAAAATGGCATAGCCGCAGAACTCCTGGAATGGTTTCAGCGGGGGACGATTGTCCTTTTTGCTGTCCGCGTCCAGCTCGGTGATCGGGACAACAGGCTTGTCCGGCGTGAGTTTAAAAGCGATCAACAGACAGTAGATCAAAATGACAATAGCGCCGGGCGTACAGGCTTTGAAGAAATCCGTCACTTTCATGGCATAGCCGGTAATCCCGTATTCCGCGATCTGTGCGTTGTTGCGCAGATGCAATATGGCAGTGCTGCCGATTGGAATCCTCGTGAGACCCATCATGCCCAGCATGGCGAAGGGATACAGTGCCTTCGAGGGACTGACATCAAATCTTTCGCAAGCTTTGATTATGATAGGGTAAAACATGATGTAACGGGCCATGCCGCTGTTGATAAATGGAATCGTCAGAAAATAAACAGTGATCAGAAGCCGCATGCACTTAATCCAGCTGCCACCGCTGATTTTGCAGACATAATTGGTCAGCTTGTTCACCATTTGAGTGCGGGAAAATCCCGCCACGATAATAAACATACCTACCATGATGATACCGTTGGAATCGCCAAAGATCCCCAATGCGTCTCCGGGATCCAAGCATCCGGTGAGAATCATGGCGACCATGGACATCATGGCTACGGCACCCATGCTGAATTTGTTCAGCGCGTAAAAGACAAGTGTGGCAATGAAAATTGCCAGGCAGACAAAAGCTTGTGGCTGCATCATTTCCTCCCTTCGGAGCGTTTGAATGCCGAAACCGGCTGTCTTCTCAAGGCAATCTGTAACGCTCCTGCCAGATTGCCTGTATCATAGCGAACTCTTTTTGTGCTGCGCTATTTTGAAACTGCTTTGAAATCAATACGGGCAGCAGGATAGCACGCGCTGGATTTCGTTACAATTCTTTGACTTGAGATAAAAAATAACTCTTGCCTTTTCTGCTCTTGGGAAAAAATATTTCAGCAATAATCGACGATGACAAAAGTTTTTTCACTTTCTTCTTGAGTCGCAAAGAATTGTCCCGTATAATCCGTGTAACCCGTAAAACCCCCATGCCCCACATGCGGGGCACCACCATGAATGAAAGCCGAATACTATTATGGGCCAGCGAAAAGTAAAGCTTTCGGCTGCAGGAGGAATAGAATGGACCAAATCGATCTTAAAATCTTAAACATCTTGATAGAAGACATTCGCACCCCAATTAAAGTGATCGCGGAACAAGTATTTCTCTCTCCTGCTGCTGTGTCTCAGCGGATCGCGGCGATGCGAAATAAGGGGATTCTGCTCCCCGCGCACGCCCACATCAATCCCACTGCGCTGGGCTATCAATTCCGCGCTTTCATTGAAGTAAAGGTTCTACGGAAAGACCAGCCGGCATTCGAGGCTTTTCTCCAGGATTGCCACAACGTAATTGAGGCAACCTATATCACCGGAAATTATTCCGCTTTCATCAAAGCCGCATTTGGCACCATGGATGAACTCGCCGAGTTCCTGCGGGAATTGGGCGAATTCGGGGAGACAAATACAAGAATGGGACTGGAGCGAATCGTGACATCCAGGGGTGTCCGTGTCCCGAAGGATCTGAAAACTTCTTAGACCATCTCTCTAAAATCAATGGGAGGAGGAATCCGGACGAAACAATCCAGACTTCTCCTCCCATTTTTAGCAGTCGGGTATTCTGACAGCCCAGTCAGACGACTATCATTCCTGGTGCTGCACTGCCTGACGGCGCATGGGGTTTATTTGAAAATAATCTGCATGGGGTTTATTTGAAAATGATCGGTGCGATATAACTGGCAAACGCTACAGACGCGATGGTGACAGTGGCGAACCCAGCGACTATCATCTTCGGCATCAGGAACGCCTGCGCACGTTCGCGTTGTTCCTCTGTGGCGCCTTCCATTCCTCTGACGATTTCGTCCGTCAGAAGCTCTGTAGCCGGGTAGCCAGCATACAGCTGCAGCCGCAGGCCATCGAAATCCAAGGAGAGTATCCGAAGAATTTTCCGACAACAACGCAGACCAGACAGATTCCTATTGTGCTCAACCCCAAAAGGCCCGCGATTTTCGGCAACATCTCAAAAAGAAGAGAAGGCGATATCGTCGCCAAACTGCCCGGTATGGAACACATCAGTCCGAAGGAGAGCAGACCGCTGGACATCGCTTTGCGGGTGCTGTAATGGGGCAGCAGGCCAATACGGGTAGCCAATACGCCGAATAAAAGATAGGCTACACTCGGATTGAGGAAATAATTCACCGGATCAGAACCTGGGATTTTCGTGGCAGTGCCGACAAAATAAGCGATGGTGGCGGTGACGCCCAGCACGGCAAAAACATGGCTCGGAGTCATGTTCTTTGGAGGTTCTGGAAAAATCCGCATCTTGGGCAGTTTTATCTCCTTTTCTCCTTGATAGCACGCTCCATCCGCGTCAAAATCCCCGCGTTTCAGCCGGTCTTTCATCTCCTTGCGCAGACAGAGGGATGAAACTGGCATGCCGAAAAATTTCTGCATAGCCAGAACCAACATCACGTAAGCCGCGATCTCCGGATGGCCGGCCTCAATGGCTGCAGTCTGGGTCAGGACACCGGCAATGGACCCGCCGGAAATCGGAGGCGCGGCGGCAAGGGCGTACTGGCGGCCAAAAAGCCATGTCCCTACTGTGAAACAGGCTACCGCAATGCCGGCAAATCCTGCAATGGACACGACCACCGTCTTCCATTCCCGGCAAATGCTCTCAAGATCGATCATCGTGCCCAGATTTGTGATCACGAGAGCGGTACCGAAGTTGCTCATGACAGTGGTCAGTCCGGTGCGTGCGGTCAGGTCTTTCGGAAGTACACCTGTCCAAAAGCCTATCATAAAGATGACAGTGGAAATGATGAGACCAGGTAAAATCCCCTTGATTTTTCTGGAGATAAACTCTCCCGCCATGTAAATAATGGCAATTACGGTAAAACACGTCAGTGGTGTCCAGAATGCGTCAGACAGCAAATCCACCCTCCCCTTTCTTTATCGCAAGCTTACAATAAAAACTAGGGAATCGTATCACGATCCTGGAGGAGATGGAACAATTCATGGACAGAAAAAGAAAAAATTAACCTCTTTTCAGAATTTGCAAGAAAAATTAAAGGAATA
>CAZROZ010000100.1:4777-6522 GCA_964601745.1 uncultured Lachnospiraceae bacterium
GCGCAAGGAATGCTCTCCTAATCGCAATCATTAAAACACTCGAATCGGGGGCATTTCAGGTCAGAGATGATATATTTCCTGATGTTGTTTTAATGTGCTTAGAATTCGCACCAGAAAACTCGAATTCATTTTTTGATAAATTTTTTGATAATATGAGAGACTGGGAGACGTCACTATCCTTTGAAAGAATTCGAATCAAATACAAAAAGCGGCGTAAAGAGGAACAGTCTTTTTTCCGTCCTGAAAGCCAAAGTTTTTGGCAGGGAGTTTGATGGCGTAAGCGGGTTTGAACGTATCCATGTAAACCTTTAAACTCTTGGCTTTCGTATTGTCTGCGGACTTGACCACAATCGGAATAAGGTTTCCCTCCCGCTGAATGACAAAATCAATTTCCACCCCGCGTCCGGACTCCCAATAGTAAGTTCGATACCCGTTACCGGTAAGCTGCACATTCACATAGTTTTCCGCAAGTCCGCCCTTAAAGTCATTCATCTCCTCTGGCATATAGAGGATATCCTGCGCCGTCAAATCTTTTTTCGCGGCAAGCAGACCCAAATCGGATACATAAATTTTAAACGCGTCAATGTCACGGTAATTTTCCAGAGGTTTTTTGATCTGTTCCACCTTGAACACCTGCGACACAATTCCTGACAGGCTGAGCCATTCGACAGCATTCTCAAATTCGGATGCCCGTCCGCCTTTTTTAATCAATTTATATTGAAAACGTGTATTCTTTTTTGAAAGCTGCACGATAATGCTGTCATAGGCGAGCCGCGTTTTCTTAATCTCATTTAAATTGTTGTACTTACTCATATCATTGAGGTAACTTTCTAGAATCATATCCTGCGTATGACGGACAAGAATATAATCCCTCGTCATGACAAACTGCATGACACATTTCGGCATACCTCCCACCGCAAGGTATTGGCGATAAAGCTGCATGGCAGCATCATGCAGTGCGGAGGGAAGCGGCTTATCGCCGCGGAAACTCATCCTGATTTGTTCTGTCAAGTCCTCCTCGCCCAAAGCAAGCATAAATTCTTCCTATCCATCGGATATAGTGTTTTCATGTCTACCTTTCCCACCGGAAATGAAAACCTGGTCCGGTTGACCGCGACACCCAAAAGACTACCTGCCGCAATGATATGATAACCGGGCGCTTCGTCACAAAAATATTTCAGTGAGGTAAGCGCCCTTTCGCAAAGCTGTACTTCGTCAAAAACAATCAGTGTCTTTTCTCTGACAATCGTCTGCCTTGCGATGTGCGACAAGATAGGGATTAAATAATCGGGGCTGAGTTCCTCTGCAAAAGTTTCGCACAGTTTTGGGCTAGTTTCAAAATTGAAATACGCCACATTTTCATAATGCGTGCGTCCAAACTCCAGAATGGAATAGGTTTTTCCAACCTGCCTTGCCCCTTGCAGGATCAGCGGCTTACGGTATTCACTGTCCTTCCATGCTTCGAAAAAACGCAGGATTTTTCGGTATATAAGCGACCTTCCCTTTAGAAATCCCTGTCAGTATAAGAAATATTCATGTAAAAATTAATGGAATTTCTGTAAATTTTAACACAAAAACGCACATAATGGTGCAAGCCCTTATAAACACAGGATCCCGGAACTGATTAAAAAAACCAGGATCAACACGATCTACAGGTGTCAATCCCGGTTTTGGACTATTTTGTAAAAGTGACTATGGACGGTCAATTCCCAGCTCGTAAGCAGTTCTTGCTGATTTCAAGAATC
>CAZROZ010000101.1:0-6487 GCA_964601745.1 uncultured Lachnospiraceae bacterium
TACTACAGGCCACCCGCAGTCTGATGAGAACGATGAAGCTTTCTGCCGAGCAAGCAATGGAAAGCCTTGAGATTCCTGCTACAGATAGGGGGAAGTATTTAAGCAAACTATAAATTTCTTGAAGTGAAGCCTCGCACGACTAAAATCGCGTGAGGCTTCACAAATTACTTGGTATGCACCGCCTAGCCATGATAGTGTCAATGGCCACAGATCCCATCACGCCTATGAACTCTGAGCACTGCTGTGTGCAGAGTTTATGTGCAACCCCCGAACCCAGCTGGCGCAGGAATAAACCTGCCCGCAGAAATACCCAGATGATCTGGACATTATCCAAAGGCAACGTCTTCCCTATCTCAACATCGGCTCTATCTCACTCAGAAAACCAGTTCTCCACCATCGCAGCTGCTATTTTCATTCCAGCCTTGAGGCTGGAAATAGAGAGAGACTCTTCCCTGGTGTGGGCACCTTCTCCCAGATAGCAGCCAAAACAAACCGCCGGAATTCCAAGGGAAAGGGCGATATTACAGTCCGTAGAGGCGGAGCGAAAATCTACCTTTTTTTGGGAAAATGTTTCCACGATGTGCCGTGCCTTTTCCTCCAAACGCGTCTGCCTCTCCGCATCGATCTCACCGTTACATGGTCGTTCACCCAGTAACGCACAATCAATCTGCACTTTATCCATGCTCCGATAACAATCGAGCGTTTTCTGGAAAAATTTCTCCATCGCAGCGAGGCTTTCTCTCACATCCGACCTGTATTCAAAGAGCATCTCCGCGCACTGGGCGATGGTATTGACAGAAGTGCCTCCTTGCACCATTCCCACGTTATAAGTGTTCTTCCCCTGGGCAGGGACTTTGTAGGTATAGAGGGTATTGATCAAGGAGGATAGCACCTGAATGGCATTTAGATTTCCGAATTTTCCGTAGGAATGGCCGCCCTCGGTGTGCACACGGACCTGGTAGCGGACTGATCCCACCGCCCGGTTGCATATCGACTCATAAGTCCCGTCAAGGGAAATGTGGGCTGTTATTTTTCCTTCAAAATCCCGCATAATCTGGCGAATGCCTTTTAGATTTCCCAAGCCCTCTTCCCCGGAATTCGCCGCGAATAAAATGCCATGTTTTGGTGATCGGCCACTTTTCGCCGCCCAGGCAGCCAAAAGCATCAGCACCACCAGGTTGGCGGTGTCATCCCCTACCCCGGGGCAGCTCATTTTGTCCCCTTCATACTGGACTGTAAAGGGTTCTAAATCCGGAAATACCGTATCCGTGTGGGCGGAAATCAAAATCAGGTCTTTCCCAGCTTCACAGTGATAGGGATATATCACATTCCAGGCGTCATCCAAATACACGCCTTCGCAGCCGTGGGCCCGAAGCCAGTCCAGGACAAAAGCGGCACGCTTTTCCTCCAGATTAGAGGGCGCGGGAATCCGGCAGATCGCATCTATTAATTTCACGGCAGTTTCCCGATTTTCCTCTACATATTGTTCTAAATCTTTGCTTAACAATAAATCCATAACATTATTCTCCATTCTATTTGATCTGTGATGTCAAAATACCCTTCCTCAAAGTAACCTCTCGTGCTTCACCTGTGAAACAGCACCATAAATGAAAGCCCCGGATTGCCCCACCTACGGAACATCACCGCGAATGAAAGCTCCTGGATTGCTTCACATATAAAGCATCACCTGGAATAAAAAGCCCATGGATTGCCCTACATATGCAGCATCACCGGGAATGAAAGCCCATGGATTTTTCGCGGCGGTAACATTCCAGCAGTCCTCCGTCAAATATGGTCCGCGGTGAAACATGCATGAAACAAGTGCGTACAGCAAAGACCTGTTCTCACCTGCACGCACTTTAGAAAACTCATATTATCCAGAAAAAGCCCCTGTCCCCGCTTCTTGCTATCTTTTTTTTAAATTTACTTCGCGGCGGATACCTGGCTGGCTTTTGCCCGTTTGCTCATGACAAAGATGACTCCAGCTAACAGCAGCAGCGTAATCGGTGTCGCCACCATCGCCACAGGACTGCCGGTATAATAGCCCAGCACGCCGGCGATCAGATACCCCACCGCGCAAACTGCCGCACACGTCATCGCATAGGGCAGCTGCGTAGTCACGTGGTTGACGTGATTTGAGTGTGCTCCCGCCGACGCCATAATCGTCGTGTCGGAGATCGGGGAGCAGTGATCCCCGCAGACAGCGCCCGCCAGACACGCGGCGATAGAGATCACCAGCATCTCATATTCATTGGAAAACACACTGCACACGATGGGAATCAAGATGGAAAACGTACCCCAGCTGGTGCCGGTGGAGAACGCAAGGAACACAGCCACCACAAAAATGAAGGCGGGCAGGAAAATCTTGATAGCGCCTGCTGATGCGTCGACCAGATTGTGAATATACACATCCGCGCCAAGCAGTCCCGTCATACCGGACAGATTCCAGGCCATAATCAATATGATCATCGGGGCACACATAGAGCGGAACCCGGCGGCGAGGCATTCCATGAATTCCGACAGCGTCACAACCCCGCGCCACATATAAAGGAAAAATGTAAACACCAGCGCCACCAGACTGCCAAAGACAAGTCCCATAGCGGAATTGGAATTGGCGAAGGAATCGATGAAACCGACCCCGTCAAAGAAACCGCCGGTATAGATAATTCCAATAATACAGGAAATAATCAACACCACTATCGGCAGAACCAGGTCCATCACAGACCCCTTTGTGGAAGGGATTTCGTTGTCGGCATCGGCGTAGGGGCGGTCCGGCGTTGTGAATAAATCCCCTGCCATGGCATTTTGCTCATGTACTCTCATCGGACCATAATCCAGCTTTAACGTCACAATCAGCACCATCATCAGCACCGTGCCCAAGGCATAAAGATTATAAGGGATCGTCCGCAAAAACATCTCAAACCCGTTAATCCCGGAATCCGGCGGCACCGAATAGGTCACTGCGGCAGCCCAGCTGGAAATCGGCGCGATGATACAAATAGGAGCTGCGGTGGCGTCAATCAGGTAAGCCAATTTCGCCCTGGAGACATTGTACCGATCCGTAATGGGACGCATCACCGAGCCCACGGTCATACAGTTAAAGCCGTCATCCACAAAAATCATCACGCCCAGCGCAATGGTGGCGAGCTGGGCACCAACCCGGCTCTTGATATGTTTGGACGCCCACCTTCCGAACGCGGCGGAACCACCGGATTTATTCATCAGCGCCACCATCGTTCCCAGCAGCACAACGAAGACAAGAATGCTGGCATTCTGCACCGTGGCAATGTTGGAAACCAGACCCCCATCCTCGTGATAAAGGACCGTATTGATTGCCAATTCCAGATTTCCTTTGGCATACAGCAACCCGCCGGTCAAAATGCCAAGAAATAGGGAAAAATAGACTTCCTTCGTGAGAAGCGCCAGTGTAATGGCAACGGCAGGCGGCAGCAGTGCCCAGATCGTCTGATACCCAAAAGGCTGATATCCCTCCCCTGCCTGGGATGACGTATTTGCCGTGAGAATGACCAAAAGAACAATGACCGCCATTCCCGCAATCAGCCAAATGTAACGTGAATTGTTTTTCTTTTTCTTGTTCATGTCACCTTTTCTCCCCTGAATGATTCCTAATCTAGAACATACCAAATGCAGCTTCTATCAAATCACAATACACGAAATCTTCTAAAAACAGCTTCCTCCCCACTCCTATGCCCGGCACATTTCATTCTATTCTGGCTGACATCCAGTTTCATTCTCCCCGCACACACCTTCATTTCCGGAAACGATAATGCCGCACCACCAGCTGGACTTGCTCCACATCTCGGAACGTATCGATCCGCGCATCCACTGCCAGATCCATCAATATCCCAGGCCCATCTCCCCGGTACAGAGACAACAGCATTTTCTGCCCGTAGGATTCCCTTACTTCCTCCTCCCATTCCGTGATATTTTCTTGTCCGAAAATCACAGCCTGACAAGGGCTCTGATTTCCCTCCTGAAAAAAAGTCATCCGCAGCACATTGCCGGAATTTCCAAACTTATTGGCTCTGATCACTCTGGCTTTTGACATTCCGAAAAGAGGCTTGGGATTGCCGGTGCCGCACGGTTCCAGCAGTGCCAGTTCCCGCACTGCCTTCAGTGTCAAATCCGATCCGGTCACCGAAGCGTCCAGGAGGATTTTGCGGGTGAGCAGTTCTTCTGTCAACCCTGATCTGGCATTTAATTCTTCTCGCAGTGCCGGGACATTTTCCTCCGGCAAAGAGAGTCCCGCTGCCATGGGATGACCGCCGTACCGGGATAATAAGTGCGAAACCTCCGTCAATTTATCAAACATGGGATACCCGTCGATGGAACGGCCGGAACCCTTGCACTCCTCTGCGCCTTTGGTCAGCACCAGCACCGGACGGTAGAACAATTCCTTCACCCGACCTGCTACAATGCCAGCCAGACTCTCATGGCACTCCGGAAGATAGAGCACCAGCACCGGATCCGTCGCTTCGTACTGCTCCGCCTGGGCGATGGCATCCTGCAGATTCGCGTCTGTCATTCGCTTGCGCTCCTCATTTAATTCCTGCAAATGTGCCGCCATCTGCTCCGCCCTCTCCGGGTCAGTCTCCAGCAGCAATTCCACCGCTTCCTTCGCTGTCTCCAGACGACCGGTGGCATTCAGGCACGGTCCCACCCGAAATCCAAGGGCGAACACGTTCACTTCCCCGGGATTCACCTGGGCGATCAACGAACCAAGCCCCAGGCTGGTGCTTCTCTGCATAGCCTTTAGGCCTTTCCTCACCAGCGACCTGTTCTCTCCCTGCAACGGCATCACATCGCAGACCGTGGCCAAAGCTGCATACTCGAGAAAAGCAGGCGGCATCTCTTTTCCCGCTCTTTGATAGAGAAGTGAGACAATTTTATAGACCACATTCGCTCCACATATGTCGGGAAATGGATACGTAGCCGGTTCCCGCTTTGGATTCACCACCGCGTCCGCAGGCGGCAGAATCTGGGTCCGATTTCCCTTCTCCTCCCGGTATGGCACGTCGTGGTGATCCGTGATCAGCACTGTCATGCCTAATTCCTTTGCCCTTGCCACTTCTTCCCCAGCGGAAATTCCGGTATCACAGGTCAAAATGGTATCAATCTGCTCCTCATAGGCCTTTTCAATCATGGGAATATGGAGGCCATACCCATCTTTCACCCGATGGGGAATCACGTAATCCACCTGTCCGCCCAGATCCCGAATGGTCTGCACAAGCATGGCAGTCGCGGTGACACCGTCCACGTCGTAATCTCCCATCACCCGGATTCTCTTCCCGTCAGCGATTTTTCCCTCCAAAATCTGACAGAGTTTATCCACATCGGGAAGCAGCCCCGGATCCGGCATGGAAATCTGGTCCGGATACAAATAATCCCGGAAAGAGGCTGGTGTCACATTTCCCCGATTTAAAATAAGGCGAGCCAGCAGCGGGGAAATGCCATAATTCTTCGCGATCTTCTCCGGATCTCCCGGCGCATTCTTCAACACCCAGCGCTCATTTCCCATTCTCTTTTCCTCCCTCATGCCGTTTTTTCTGGCAATCGCAACATCCAATCCTAGTCACTGCAGCGTCAGATCTCTTTCAATCGCGGCACTCGACCTTTGGCAATCACAGTTTCCACGCTCTGGCAATCGCAGCATCCAGCCTTTGACAATCGCGGCACCTGACCCTTGGTAATCGCAGTCTCCAAGCTTCCTCAATCACAGTCTCCAAGCTTCCTCAATCGCAGTACCCGATCTCCGGCAATTGTAGCATCCGAAAAAGGAAAGTACAAGAAAAAGAACAGCACCACAGCGGTATAGAAAAATCTCTTCTCTATCGTTAACGACATAATTCACATTGTTTTGATTTTCAATTATTTGTTGCGTCTTAATGCTACTTGATCCTTAAACATGAAATTTTCAATGTCGTTAACTATGATTGCTCAATTCCTTTCGCCCCACAGAGAAAAAGTCCACCGTGGTCCGCAGTGCATTTCCGCCTTAGGCATGGTGGGCTTCATAAAAGTGAATCACAGATATTCGGTTTTTTAGGGATGCAGTTAAATTGACACGGCCTATGGCGTATTCAACTGTTTGAACTTAGGGAGCGTCATTTGCGTTCCCTCATTGGCCTCAAATAAAGTGAAAAAATCTGCCTCAAATAAAGTGTAGATCAACCGTCCTATTGTTCACCTTTGCCATCGTCCCCGGAGCATTTTGATCCAATTGAAGGGTTACACGCTAATACCAAACACAGCCATCATTTTTTTGAAGGTATCCTGACCGTCAAGACAGGTATCGGTTAAATATCCCTTTTCGTGTTCCCACTCGGAAAGGCCCCTGTAGTAGAGCATCTTCTTAGAATCCTCAATGATGAACGGAACAATATCGTGACGCAGACATTCCTTGAGCGCGATCAGTCTTCCGACTCTGCCGTTTCCGTCCTGGAACGGGTGAATACGTTCGAATTCA
>CAZROZ010000102.1:0-6475 GCA_964601745.1 uncultured Lachnospiraceae bacterium
TACTCCCGCTCGAGCCGCTCCTGGACGATCTCCAGATGCAGCAGTCCCAGAAAGCCGCAGCGAAAGCCGAATCCCAGCGCCGCCGAAGTCTCCGGCTCAAATTGCAGCGCCGCGTCATTTAACTGGAGCTTTTCCAGGGCGTCCCGCAGATCCGGATATTTGGCACCGTCCTCCGGATAAATCCCGCAGTAAACCATAGGCAGGACTTTCTTATAACCAGGCAGAGCGGCGGCACAGGGATTTTGAGCCTCCGTGACTGTGTCCCCCACCCGGGTATCCTTCACATTTTTCAAGCTGGCGGTAAAATATCCCACCATGCCCGCGGATAACTCCTCACACGGGAGAAACTGTCCCGCGCCGAATACGCCCACCTCCACCACTTCCTCACAGGCGCCGGTAGCCATGAATTTCACTCTCATGCCTTTTCGCACCGTCCCGTCAAAGATCCGGCAAAAGACGATGACACCTTTATAGGAATCGTAAAGAGAATCAAAAATCAATGCCTTCAGCGGGGCAGCTTCCTCGCCGCCGGGGGCAGGGATCTTCTCCACGATCTGTTCCAGCACCTGATCAATATTCGTGCCGTTCTTGGCGGAGATCAGCGGCGCGTCGCTGGCATCCAAACCGATGACATCCTCAATTTCCTCCCGTACCCGTTCCGGCTGGGCGCTGGGCAGATCGATCTTATTGATCACCGGCAGAATCTCCAGATTGTGGTCTATCGCCAGATACACATTGGCCAGCGTCTGCGCTTCTATGCCCTGCGCCGCATCCACCACCAGGATCGCACCCTCGCAGGCGGCCAGACTCCTGGAAACCTCATAATTGAAGTCAACGTGCCCCGGCGTATCTATAAGATTAAAAACGTACTCGTGTCCATTCTTTGCGTGATAGATATTCCGAACTGTTTGCGCTTTGATGGTGATACCCCGCTCCCGCTCTAAATCCATATTGTCCAGCACCTGTTCCTGCATTTCCCGGCTGGTCAATGTCCCGGTCATCTCGATGATCCGATCCGCAAGGGTAGATTTGCCATGGTCAATATGCGCGATGATGCAAAAATTACGGATATAGTCTTGTTTCCTCTGCTCCATCCCGGTTCCTCCTTCCCAGGACAATTTTCCGTCTGCGACGCGGCGGTAGAGAATCCCTTTGCTGTCAAGGCCCGAGAAGCCGCACATCCAAGTCAGAATGCGTGCGCAAAAGGGACCGCATCGACAGGGCAAGTATAACAAACGGAGAAATTTCCCGCAAGAATTACTTCAAATACGCTTTTTCCCGCAAAAAATCCGCCCGGACAGCTATATCCGAGCGGATTCTTATAGGAGGTTTCTAGAAAATCAATTTTTGCTCATCAAACATGATTTACCAATCGGACCGATTTCTCCTCACAAAGAAGATAACCACCGCCGCAATGGCGATTCCGATCAGGAGTATCCACACGGCAAGAGGAGCCACCTGGACTCTGGGGCGGAATCCTTCTTCTTGCTGCTGCGAGGGAGCGGAATCGCCCGGCAGCTCGGCATCCACCAGCTTATTTCCTGCCTCCTCGGATCCTGCGGGAAGTTTGGGATCTTGCGCCGTCTCCTCCTCAGGGAAGGGATCTTCTCCGGTGTTCTCCTCCGGTTCTTCCGACCCGTCTTCTTTCGCGGGATCTTTTGACGTACCGGGCGTGTTCTCCTGCGTCGTCTTCTCGTTTGCAGAGGAGCTGGGATTCTTTGAGGTACCCGCACTGGAGGAAGGCTTGGTATTCTTTGCGGTGCTCTCGCTGGCAGACGGCTTCTTATTCTTTGAGGAAGTAGAACCAGCGGGTTTGACCGTACCTTTCGAGCTAGAGGTCGCGTCTTCCTTTTCTGTCCCGGATGACTGGGTCTCCGGCTCTTCTTCCTGTACGGCGATGGCGAAAGCGGAAAGCTTCGTCACTGTGATGGTGACATTGCCGTCCTGATCCACTTTCAGCCCCTGATAGGAGAGATGCTTCCCATCATGAAGCTGATAAACCACCACCGGGTAGCCCGCATATTCCTTTCCGGCATATAACTGCAGTTCGATCGAACCAAAGTTCTCCGAGAGCAGTCCTTTCTCTTTTCCGTCTATACTGAGTGAAATGGTGATGTCATACTGGGTGATGAGTTTGTAGCCATCCTCTACCTTTTGCGCCAGCTTTACGGATTCTGCCTCTCTGGGATGATCTTGCTCTATGACGATCTCCGCTTTATGAGGCTTATCATCGTCTACATACTTAGAGAGATCCAGTTTCTCCGTATTCACGTCCACAGTATCTACCGTGTGGTCTTTGACTTTGGGTGTGACGCTGTCCTTTGGTTTCTCCGGTTCTGCCTGGGTGCCGGGCTGCGTGGTTTGCGGCTCCTGCTGGGTCACAGGCGGAATTTGCTGGGTCTGCGGCTGAGTGTCAGGCTCCGGTTTGCTCTGCGGCTGTGTATTTGGTTCCGTGGGCGGCTCCGTGCTCGGTTCCGTATGCGGTTCCGTGCTTGGTTCCGTATGCGGTTCTGTGGGCGGCTCCGTACTTGGCTCCGTCATTGGCTCTGTGCTGGGCTCTGTACTTGGCTCCGAGTTTGGCTCCGTGCTTGGTTCCGTATTTGGTTCCGTATTTGGCTCCGTGGGCGGTTCCGTCTGGGGTTCCGGGGGCTTCTCCTGGTCTTCCGGATCGACCGAGGTCGCATCACCGGTGACGCTGAACTTTATCGTCGCGTCAATCCCTTCATATTTTGGAAGACTGACCGTCACCCAGGCTACGTAGTCTGTGCCCGCAGGCGTAGGCTTTAAACCGGTGACGACACATTTATTTCCCTCTAAAGGCTTGATGCTGATGTACTCCTCTCCGGTCACTGTCCAGACGATGTCCGAATCATCCGCTCCATCCGGTCTCGCCTCAACCTCCAGCACGACGGTTCCACCGACCGCGACAGTTTTGGTATATCTTCTGTCTGTCGGCTGGATGTTATTGGGCTTGATGTGCGTCACTTCCACCTGACAGGCAGCTTCCAGGTCTCCCACTTTTGCCTTGATGACAGCGTGGCCCACGGAAACGGCAGTGATCAGTCCGTTCTCCACCGTGGCTATCTCAGGGTGATCCGACTCCCATGTCACAGTGCCCGCGGCGCCGACCGGCTTGACGACAGCAAGGATTTGCTGCTTTGTATTTCGCCTCAGCTCCAGTTCACTGGCACTGAGCTCCAATCCTGTCGGTTCCACCGGCGTCACATTCACCTCGCAGGTCACTTCCCTGCCGTCAATACTGGCCCGAATCGTGGTTTTTCCCTCTTTGATCCCGATGACTGTACCGTCATAGACAGCGGCGGTGCGGTTGTCGTCTGAGTGCCACTGTATCTCCTGATTGGTGGCATTTTGCGGCGTGAGGGTGGGGTTCAGTTTCTTGCTCTCCCCGGTGCCGACCGTGATTTCCTCCTGGTCGAGGGAAAGTTGTGTGACAGGAAGGGCGGTCACTTCCACGTGACAGACTGCTGTACTTCCGCCTGCCGTCACCGTGATATCGGCGCTGCCCACTTCCTTCGCTTCCAGATTGCCTTCCTCGTCCACAGAGACAATCTCCGGTGCGGAAGATACATAGTCCGCCTCCGCCTCCGGCGTGATGGTCACTGTGAGTTTTTGCTTCGCGTGGTGCTGCAGAGTGAGAGATGAATCCATCTCGATCTTTGACAGATCCTGGACGGAGACCAAAAGGGGTTCTCCCTCTGAGATGACATCCTCATCCTCCTGGTGAATGGTAGCCTTTAAAATATAGGAACCGCTGTCCTCTGCCTTCGCGGCTGAAATTACCAGTTCCGGATTGGTCTGACCATCCACCGGTGTCTCATCCTTGTACCACTGGTAGGTGACTTCCTGGTCAAATGTCTCCACTTCCGGCGTGATCCGCAGTTCAGCGCCGATCTGGACATACTTTTCTTTTTCTTCCGGCATCAATACCGCGGCAGGTGTGATGGAAAGATTGCTGGTCATTTTCAGCTCTTTTTCTTCCATCTCGTGGACCTTCGCAGGCACGAATTTCACATTCAGCATCATCGTCGGATTTTCTGCCGACATCTCCGATGCCGAGATGGTGAAATCCATCTGCTTTGGATCCTTGATGTCCTGCCGCTGCCCATTGACGGTGATCTCGTCGATCTCATATCCCTCGTCCGGCTGGATGTGGAATACTTCCTCGCCGTCCGCCAAAATGGAACCGTCTGCGCCAATCATCTCAACGCCGTCGTGGGTGATTTTCCCATTCTTGGACCGGGACACCACGATGGTCTTCTGGGTCGCCTCCGCTCCATTGGCCACTGCCAGGCTGAAGGGAGAGAAGGAAGAGCAGAGAATAATCAGACCCTGCGGTGTCGGGATACAGGTGATCTCCTCCACTTCCCCCGTGAGCTCATCGGTCACCGGATCCACTTTATAGTGGTAGGCCTTGAACGTGACGTGTTTTAAATCCTCGTAGCTGTATCCAGCGGGATAGCCGACCATGACGCGGACGCCCTGTCCGGTCTCAATCACCTGGGCCTTGCACAGCGCCAGCTGAATATTGTACGTATGGGTTTCCAGGAACTGCTCTCCAGGCTCACTCTGCTCCAGGAGATCATCCATCTTGTCGCCCTGCGTCGGCGTGGTCTCGGTAGTGACCAGCGTAAAGCGGTTGGTCAGTCTATCCTTAATGTCGACCTCTTCTTCCTCCCCGGTCTCCCAGTTCTTGGCGTTCCACTCATCCGTGGGCATATCCGGGGGATCCAGCAATTGAGGCTGTCCCATGACGTTCCAGTCATATCCCTCTGAGGTGAAAGCATACGCCGCGCAGGGGAAACCCGCTCCATAGGTGAATTGGATGGGACGTTTCCCGGATCTGCTGCCCACCAGACCTTCCAATTGGAAATAATACATGCACCAGTGGTCCGCGTATTGGGCAGACGGAGTGAACTGGAAAGTGATGGTGTCAATGCCGTCAAATTTGAAATTTTCTACCTTGGCAAATTTGGTCCCGGTCGTGCCGAACAGGTCCGCGTTGGTACTCTGGGCCTCAAAAGTCAGATGAGGCTCTTCCCCGGTTCCGTCCGGGAGCAGCACATCGTCAAATTGGATCCGCATATTGTACGTTCTCCCAGCGTACAGCTCCCCGTTCATACCGGGCTCCACATGCTTTGGATACGGCGGTGCCACATAGGTACCCCACTTATTCTCGATCTCCTCTGAGACTTCGGTCAGCAGATTGGGATTCCCGTGATAATACAGACCGCCGTTGGTGAAAATCTCGTCCATTCTGGGCGGAGTCGTGGTCACGGCAAATTGCGCCCTCATGATGTGCGGCATGTACATCCGTACAAAATGGCCCTCTCCCGTGGATCCGTCCGTGCTCTTTGGGAGCATCTCGGGATCTGCTTCCTTGGGCTCCATCCCCAGGCCGTAGAGCTCCGGTGTGATGTAACCCCAGTCTGATTCGACCCAAGTATCATTATAAGGATAATACTGGGAAAATTTAGCCAGCATGTAGTAGCCGTCGGCCGCATTCTCCGTATAATCCTTGCCCCGAAAGCTGACCTGCATGGTGCCGGATTTCTGGGACTCCCCGCCTTCCGTGTACTGATCTTCCTTCAATTTTATGACAAGGTCATTCGAAGAATAGATTGCTTCCTCGTACGCCGACTCCATGGAGAGAATCGGGTAAGTGAATTCAAAACTTCCCGCAGACATGATTCCGCAGGGGAGATGATCACTGGCCAATTCTATCTGTCCCAGCAGCAGATACTCTCTCGTCTCATATCCGCTCTTTTTCTCCGTCAAGTCCTTATTGGTGGGGTCATCATGGGTCACATCCACCCCATACCAGACATGATCCAGCTGCACATAATTCCAGATATGTGCCTCATTCACCTGATCACTTGGCTTATAAATCCCGGAAACGCAGACGCAGGGGATCCCTACCCGATCCATGATCGCCTTAAAGGACCTGGTGTACGCCTCGCACACACCTTCCTGATAATGAATTCCGTCAAACGCCGTGCGGGCATTGCCGCCTTTGACCTCATCTTCATAGTGATAGATCATGTGTTCCGTCAGGTAGTCGTGGGCGTAAGTGATCTGCACTTCTTCCTTACTGTCATGCTCCGTGGCGGTTTGCGCCTTTACCTTCTCTACAATGGCGCCAAGCTCTGATTCATACTGCTGAACCGCGGAGTCCGTATTGCTGGCGGTAAAGCCCGGCAGCAGATATGTGGTGGATTTCCCCTGTCCCAGATAGCAGTGCAGTGTCTTTTGCTCATCCTGCAGTACCCGGATGGAGAGCGCGGAAAAATCCACATAAAACACATCCGGATAATCTGCCTGGAAGGCATCTCTGGCGGCAGCGTAGTCATTCAGCAGCTGCGTCCCTCCATCCCCGGCGAATACGGCAAGGGCAGAGGAAGGGATGAAGGAATCGATGCAAAAATCCTCATCCTTTTTAAAGATGCCATCTTGGTAC
>CAZROZ010000103.1:0-6448 GCA_964601745.1 uncultured Lachnospiraceae bacterium
CTGCGGGGAATCATTCATATCTCCGCTTAAATTGCAGTCATAGAGGTACAGACTGTTCATGCCTTCAATACAGACTGCCTCAGAACCTGTGGCTTGAAGATCCGCGTCTTTGCAGGAGATGGTTGCCGTGCAGTATATCGCAGGGGATCCGATTCCATTCGATGTAAAGCTGCCGTCTGTGATAACCATCAGGCCCCCTCCCCGGTCGGAGCGGATTGCGGCAGAGGATTCTCCCTTGGTCTCAGCCGTGACATTTTCGGCATAAAGCGTGCCACCACCCGCCGCGTGGATACCGCCGGAGGTATCCTTCTCTGTCTCTATGGTGCTGTCACGGAGGGTGATTGTGCCGTCTCCATAGGCGAATACCCCCGCGCCCCCGTTGGCGGAGGTATGGATTTTGGCATTGTCTATCGTTGTAGTGCCGCCTTTTGCCAGGATCGCGGCGCCTACTCCGTAGAAGCTGGCGTCATCTCCACCTGCAGAGTCACTGGACTCCCGGTTCACTGTGATATTTTTGAGAGAAACGTTTCCGTCAGTGACAAGGATAGCATTTTCGTCCGCGCCGGTTGAGACATACTCCTCATTTTCTATTGAAACGTCAGAACTATAGGTAACGGTCGTATCATGTGCGCTTTTTGCTTTTTCACCGCATGCACTGAGAACCAAAACGAGCGTCAGTGCGCTGGCGATTGCAGCGAATGATTTGCGACGACGCATACTTTTCACCTCCTTCTGGGAAAACAATTGGCACCTCCTCTAGGAAAATAGTCTGTGCCGATTCTTGCAAGAAATACGATCTGTCGCATTTCCCGTGTTCTTCTTAATAATGGCTTTGGTATAGTGAGGTGCCCTCACAGACTTATTCCATTATAATCTATCACGGACAGCGGTTTCAAGTTGTATATTAGTGGCGAAAACCTCACTGCTTGCGGTGGGGATGAAAGCCACTTTAATTCAAAGTCTGAGCGATAGTGTAGTGATTCAGCCGACATCAAACTCTAGAACATCACCTCAAAACAATGAGATATTGAAAACTGAAAAAATATCTTGCAATTCACAAGAAACCGTTGAACCGCGACTTTGAGGGTGCTATACTGCGATACAGATCCATCGAAAACTGTAAGGGCTTTTATTCATGGTGGTGCCCCACATGTGGGGTATGTGGGGTATGAGAGTTTACTATGCGGAGGGAGGTCACTGCATGTCAATTAGTTACAATAGATTATGGAAATTGATGATTGACAAGAACATCAACAAAACAGAATTGACGCATATGGCTGGTATCAGTACCAATGCGATGGCGAGACTTGGCAGGAACGAGGACGTCAGGGTCAGTGTATTGGAACGGCTCTGCGCAGCCCTTGATTGTAAATTGGAAGATGTCGCAGAGTTTATCCCAGAATCCGCTCATCCTAGTGATGCTGATAATGGGAATATCGCGGGGAGGTGAGCAAATGACATGGAATGCAAATCGCGCGAAGAAGGCAGCGAGTCCCTATACGGCGGTTATCACGAGAGAACAGTTTTTGTTCTATGAGACCCGCACGACAGCCAAGCTGATGCAGGAAGGACTCTCCAAGGAAGAGATCATGGACCGGGTCACGGCGGAAAATCTGTTCCAGTATCCGACGGAAAGGTCCCTGCGCCAGATGGCGTCTGCCTGTGTTCGCCGTCTACAGGCATTAAATAGTGACAAACTCGTCAATGCTATCGCCACGCAGTCCAGCAATGTGGCGAAGCAGATTTGCTTGTACGCTATGATGCGGCAGTATCGCCTGGTGTGGGATTTTATGCTGACCGTGATCGGGGAGAAATATAGCAATCTGGACTTATCCTTTGGCAGAAAGGACCTGAATTTCTTTTTCATGCGCCTGCAGGAGCAGGATGACTGGGTGGCGCAGTGGAGTGAGGCGACGATTACGAGGATCAAACAAGAGCTGGTGCGGGTGCTGGTTGAAAATGATTATCTGGACGGAAGGCAGGCGACGCATCTGAATCCGGTGCTGCTCCACTCTATTTTGGAAGAGGGGATCCGGGCAAATCACGATGAGATCGCGCTGCCGGCATTCCACTGTTTTTCTTAAAATGAGGGAGAAAATTATGCCATATATCAAAGAACGTACTTCAAATATCAAAGAACGTTTGGACAGACTGCGGGAGACGATTCAAAAACCAGAGTTTCTGGAGGGGAAAGGGCTCTCCAAGGAAGTGAATATCCGCTTATTCTGCTATGATCCCGCGGACGAAATGACGGTGCGATGGTTTATTGAACAGATTCAGACGGATCAATCTCTGAAGTGTCGTCCGGTAGTGTGCAATCTGTATGAGATTTTTCTGGAGCTCTGTGATGATTTCGCGTCGGCGGAAGAGATGGCGGAGATTGAAGAGGTAGACGGGAGCAGTTTTCTGCTGGGAGAATTCCAAGATAACTTCACTCCCAGGGATTATGTGAGGAAAATGCGGTATGACTTGGGGAAGGTCGAAGATGTCCTGCTGCTGACCGGCATCGGAACTGTATTCCCGTTCATGCAGATTCACTCCCTGCTGGAGACGATGCAGGGAGTGTACGATGATGTTCCGATCATTGTCTTTTACCCGGGAAAATTTGACGGCAGGCAGATTCAATTATTCGGAAAACTGGAACCAAACCCGCACTACCGGTCATTTAACGAGATATGACAAAGTAATTCTGAAAAATCATCATGTCATGATTATGGACAAAAATTTATTGAGAAAAAAGCGCTGAACGAAACGCAAGAAGACGGTTCCCGATGATTTTTGCAGCCCTGTGGGATGGGACGAGCACTGGTCAGCCGGTCGGGAGACAGGAGGAAAGATATGATCATACAAAAGATGTTCCAGGAAGACATCAATCGCAAGATCAACGGCGTAATCAAGGTGGATCAGGACGAGGCGGAGATCATCGAGCAGGAAGTCAAAGAATACATTATCACCCGGGAACTGCGGAAGCATTTCTCTACGTTCTTCAATTATTACAGTGATGCGTTTGACCATCCGACGGCGGACATTGGCGTGTGGCTCTCCGGCTTTTTCGGAAGCGGCAAATCCCACTTTCTGAAGATACTCTCCTATCTGCTGGAGAATAAGCCGGTAGCGGGGACGACGACTGTGGAGCTGTTTCGGCAGAAATTCGCCGACGACCCGGCTACTTTCATGCAGATCGACCGGGCGACCAGGGGGAAGACGGAGAGCATTCTGTTCAACATCGATGTCGAGGGTCCCATCAATAAGGACAAGACCGCTGTGTTGCGGGTCTTCGCGAAGATGTTTTACAAGCATTTGGGCTTCTACGGGGAAAATTTGAAGGTGGCGATGCTGGAATATTACCTGGAGCAGTGCGGAAAGACCGAGGAATTTCGCCGGGTCTTTGAGGAAAAGCGTGGGGAACCGTGGGTGGAAATGCGCCGTGGTTTCACCTTCAACCGCAGAACCATCATCCCCACTCTGATGGAAGTGCTGGACATGAGCGAGGAGGACGCGAAGCAGTGGGTTCTTGACAAAACGGAAGTGGATTTCTCCATCGCCCAGCTGGTCAGTGACATCAAGGATTATGTGGACAGACAACCAAAAGACTTCCGGCTGCTCTTTATGATCGATGAAGTGGGACAGTATGTGGGTACCGATAAGGATTTGCTCTTAAATCTTCAATCTCTGGTGGAAAAGCTGGGCAGTGAGTGCGGCGGCAAGGTCTGGGTGATCTGCACCGGACAGGAAGCCATCGATGAGATCATCAAAGTCCGGGTGGATGAATTTTCCCGGATTCAGGCACGGTTCGCCACGAGGCTTTCTCTCTCTTCCTCCTCTGTGGGGGAGGTGATCCAGAAGCGCATTTTGAAAAAGACACCGGAAGCGGAAAAACTGCTGACAGAGGTGTATGAACGAAACGATTCCGCCCTGCGCAATCTATTTACATTCCGGGATGCGCAGATGGATATCAAGGGGTACAGCAGTGCGCTTGATTTTACGCTGGATTACCCCTTCGTACCCTACCAATTCATTATCATTCAAAAAGTATTTGTGGAAATACGCAGGCACGGAAATTCCGGCAAGCATCTGTCCGGCGGGGAGCGCTCCATGCTGTCCGGATTCCAGGAGGCTGCCCAGAAAGTGCAGGAGCAGGGAGAAGATACGCTGGTGCCGTTTTTCCGCTTTTACGATACAGTCCATGAATTCCTGGACGGCTCTATTCGCCGTGTCATCGACCGGTGCGAGCGGGCAGTGGAGGCGGGGGACGGCTTGAAGCCGGTGGACGTGAATGTACTGAAGCTCCTCTATCTGCTCCGCTATATCGACCACGATGTGCCTGCCAATCTGGACAATCTGGTGGTCCTGATGGCGGACAACATTCAGGCGGATAAGATCGTGCTGCGGGAGATAGTGCGGGAATCTTTGGGACGCCTCCAGGGACAAAATTACATCGGCAGGATAGGAGAAATCTACAATTTTCTCACCGACGAGGAGCAGGACATCCAGCGGGCTATCAGCAATGAGACTTCTGTGGACACCCATGATATCGTTTCCAGCATTGCCAGGCGAATCTTCGGCGATATTTATCCGAATAAGAAATTTCATTACCGGGAGTACGATTTCCCCTTTGACCAGATGGTGGACGGCGTGAGTGAGGGGACTCTCACAGGCGGTATGCGGCTCAATTTCCTGACCTTGGCGACAGATGCCGCTGAGAAAACAGGAATGCGCCTGATGATAGAGTCCAAAGGGCAGGCCATCGGGGTCCTGGCGGATACGGATTATTACAATTCTCTGGAACAGGCGATGAAAATCAACAAATATGTGAAACGACAGAATGTGCCGAGTCTGCCCCGGAGCGTGCAGAGCATCATCCGTGATCAGCAGGAGGAGGCCGACAGACTGGAGAAGGATTCTACCGGGGAGCTGAGGACAGCCATCGCCAACGCGGAGTTTTATGTGGATGGAGAGCATCTGGATCTACGCACCAGGGACCCGAAGAGCAGGATCGACCAAGCACTGGAATATCTGGTCTGTCACGTGTACAGCAAGCTGGATCTGATCACCCAGAACGCGAAGTCAGACGCGGACATTCTCGCCATTTTAAATGGAACGGATTCTTTCCTCCCCGGCACCGCGCCGAACCAGGAAGCAGCTGCCATGGTGGAGGAGTATCTGGAAATTCAGCACGAGAAGTATCTGCCTACCTCCATGGCGGATCTGCAGAGCCATTATCAGGCGATTCCCTTTGGCTGGAAGGAGATTGACATTGCCGCCGTCATCGCCCGGCTGATTGTTGACCAGAAAGTGACTGTCAAATATGCGGGTGTGACCATTCAGCCCAGTGATCCCCGTCTGCCGGACATGCTGCGCAAGAAAAGTGAAATCGGCAAGACGATGATCTCCAAGAGGCAGATCGTCTCTGTCGCCCAGATGCGGGATGCCAAGGATTTTCTGCGGGAGTATTTCGATGTGATGGATGTGCCGGATGATGAGGACGGGCTGATCGGCTTTATCATCGACCGTTTCAGTAGGCAAAAGGAACATTACGAGGAGCTGGATCATCGCTATGACACGAATCAGAATTACCCGGATCGGGCGCTGGTACAAAAGGCCTGGAGTCTGACCGATGAGGTGCTCTCTCAGAAAAAGGATAATATCGCTCTGGTCAGCCGTTTGAATGAGAAAGCGGATGCTTTGGCGGACAGCAAGGAGCAGATGCAGCGGGTGGAAAATTTCTTCCAGAATCAGGTGACGATCTTTGACGCAGCGGTCCGGATGGAGGCCAATCTGCGCAATGAATTGGATTACCTCTCCAAGGAGCCGGAGGCTGACGAGGCGCTGAATCAGATCCGTATGATTTGTACGTCTGCGGCCACTGGAAAATTTCCTTATACCAAAATCCCAGAGCTGAATACGCTGATGGTGCGGGTGCAGGAAGGCCATGACCGGCTGCTGGACCTAAAACGAAAGGAATTGCTGGAATATGTGCGCCAATGTCTGGAGGCGATTCATACCGCGGCCAGCGGGAACCCTGAGGTCCGTGACATCAGCAACACGGCTGACAATTTCTACTCTCTGAAGAAGGAAAAGATCGGAGAACTGCGCTCTCTGGCACTGCTGGACGGACTCATTCCACCGATGCTGCAGTATAAGGATAGTACACTGGAGAGAATGGACGCGATTCTGCACCCCGCACCGCCGAAATCTCCTGTTCCGCCGGAACATTCAGGCGGAAATGGCAACCAGCCGCCAAAAAAAGTTTATAAAACCCTGAACCGCTCCATCGTTTTCCCGGCGAAACAGCTGGAAAGTGAGGCGGAGATCGATGATTACGTGGAGAAGATGCGGGATCACTTGAAGAAATTGCTGGTGAATTGCGACGGACTCCTCATTAAGTAATGGGTAGTGCTCGACTTCGCTTGTGCGAAGTCGCACATTCGTTGCGCGAAGTCGTGGT
>CAZROZ010000104.1:0-6448 GCA_964601745.1 uncultured Lachnospiraceae bacterium
GACTGTCTCGGTGCTTTTATGCTGCGTTGGCAATTTCGCTGCCATGGTCTGAATCGGCGTCATCTGGTATTTTCCGCCAAAGGGCATTGTGATGGTACCGGCGCCAATGGAGCTGTCAAATTCTTCCACCAGTCCCTTTTGGGAACAGACATTATAGTCAGAGAGTGTCTCCAGCCAGCGTTGTGTTACAGATTTATTTTCATTATGTGCGTTTACCGAGTGAAAAGGAGACGCGGCGGGGTTCGGCGCACTCACCCGGGCTTTGGCTTCCTGGTGAGCACCGTTGGTGGCGAGAAAGGCACGGGAGAGATTGACGATCTCCTGCCCCCGCCAGGTCATAATGAGACGAGGTTCCTCTGTGACGGACGCCACTTCTACAGCCTCCAGATTTTCCTCGTCCGCGTAGGAGAGAAAAGCCGCTACATCCTCTTTTGCCACCACCACGGCCATCCGCTCCTGGGATTCTGAGATGGCCAGTTCTGTCCCATCCAGACCGGCATACTTTTTCAGCACCAGATCCAGGTTGATGCGCAGACCGTCCGCCAGTTCACCGATGGCGACACAGACACCGCCGGCTCCAAAATCATTGCACTTTTTTATGAGACGGCTGACTTCCGGCTTGAGAAAGAGCCGCTGCAATTTCCGCTCCGTTGGTGCGTTGCCTTTCTGCACCTCCGCGCCGCAAGTGGTCAGAGATTGACGGGTATGGGCTTTCGAGGAACCCGTGGCGCCGCCGCAGCCATCCCGTCCCGTGCGCCCGCCTAGCAAGATCACGGCATCTCCCGGTATCGCGCTCTCCCGCCTGACATTGCGCCTGGGTGCAGCGCCCAGCACTGCTCCGATCTCCATGCGCTTCGCCACATAATTGGGGTGATAAAATTCCCGGACATAGCCCGTGGCTAGGCCAATCTGATTGCCGTAAGAACTGTAACCGTCCGCCGCGCCAGTGGTGATTTTGCGCTGGGGGAGTTTCCCCGGGAGCGTCTCTGCCGCGGACTGATTCGGGTCCCCACTGCCGGTGATGCGCATCGCCTGATAGACATAGCCCCGCCCGGAAAGCGGATCCCGGATGGCGCCGCCCAGGCAGGTCGCTGCGCCGCCGAAGGGCTCGATCTCCGTGGGGTGATTGTGCGTCTCATTTTTAAAGAAAAGCAGCCACTCTTCCTCTTTTCCATCAATGGTCACCGGCACTATCACAGAGCAAGCATTATTTTCTTCTGATTCCTCCAAATCCCGCAGTTTTCCCTCTGCCCGCAGTTTCTTCATGGCGAGAAGCGCCACATCCATGAGGGTGACCGGGCGATCTTCCTGATAGAGTGCCTTTCGATCCCGCAGATATGCCTCATAAGCCGCTTTCATCGGAACAGTATAAGGTCCATCCTCAAAGGAGACATCAGTCAATTGGGTCAAGAAGGTGGTGTGACGGCAGTGATCTGACCAATAAGTATCCAGAACCCGAATCTCAGTCATGGTAGGGTCCCTGCGTTCCTCCTCTTTGAAGTACCGGCGAATATGCTGAAAATCTGCCCAGGTCATGGCCAGTCCCAGGGAATCATAGAATTCCCGCAGAGCGGATAACGGCATGGAAATGAAATTCTCGCACACCGCCACAGGCGCCGGCTCCGGATAATCCATCTGCAGCGTCTTTGGTTTCTCCTCTCCGATCTCGTAGGAATCCACTGGGTTGATGCAGGAAGCCTTGATTTTCTCCCACTCCTCCTGGGTAAACGTTCCATCCAACACGTAGGTCGTAGCCGAGTGAATCAGGCATTCCTCATCCGGATTCAGCAATTTGACGCACTGCATGGCGGAGTCCGCCCGCTGGTCGAATTGTCCGGGCAGATAAGAGACAGAGAAGATCCGTTCCTTCTCTGTGCGGGGAAACGTCTCCTCATAAAAGTCATCCACCGGCGGCTCTGAAAAAACAGTCTCTCTCGCCAGATCATAGGTCTCCTGAGAAATCCCCTCGATGTCGTAGCGTATCAAAATCCGCAGGGAAGTAAGTCCCTGAATCTGACTGTACTGCACCAATTCCTCCCTGCATTTGCGGGCTGCCACCGCAAAGGGCTGCTTCTTTTCAACATAAATTCTTCGAACCATACGTCTTTCCCTTTCAAATAGGATGTTTTTGAAATAATAAAGGTTCCTCTCGCGAGCGATATCTGGGAATTTATCTTTTTTCAAAAAACAGGAGGGGAAAAGTCTCCCCCTCCTTTCGCATCCGGATTTTCTTTCTACATTCAGATTCTTTTATACTCGGATTTTCCCATTTTCACCGGTATCATTTCAAATTAAAATTCATACCGCAAGCACCACATTATCCCTCGTCACTGTCCTGTCGTCGTCTCCGTGTCATTCGCTGCGGTAGATGCCTCTGTAGCAGTTGTCCCCACTGTGGTCTCAGCCGTGGATTCCTCTTCTGTCGCTTCAGTGGTGGATCCCTCTTCTGTCGCTTCAGCGGTAGATTCCTCTTCTGTAGAGCCGGCTGTGGATTCCTCCGCCGTGTCCTCTGTCTCTGACTCCTGAGAACCCGTCTCAGAGGAACTCTCTTCCCCGGTGGCGCTCTCTCCGGTGGTGTCCTCAGAGGAGGTCTCTTCTGTGGATTCCTCCGTGGACTCTTCCTCTGTATCCATCGTCAATTCGCCGATTTTGAGCTTGTTCCAGTAACGGGTAGTCTTAATCACACAAGACTCCGCCACGTCTTTATAATCATTCTCGAATTCCTCATTTTCCTTCGCCTGGATCTGAGAGCGGACCTCTGTCTCAAAGGCCTCATCTGAATCATTGTTGATCATCCGAATGAGATAATAAGCATCCTCCGTCTCAAAATTAGCGACAGCGCCATTTTCCATTTCCGCCACAAACGTCTCCAATTCGCTGTCATTCTTATCCTTATCCAGGAAGGAAGTGGAATTATAGGAAATGTCCTCCTCATCCTCGGGGAGCATTCCCTCCATCTCCTCTCCGGCTTCCATCTGTGCCTTGTAAGAATCGATACGTTCAATCAATGCCTTCTTCTCGTCGTCTGGAAGCGGCGTCTCATCCTCGCCACTCCCGCTGGTCAGAGACGCGGCAAAAAATTCATACTCATACTGGCGGTAGTCCTCCCTGCTGACTCCGGCACGGATCGCCAAACGGTCAATCCCATACCCCTGGACTTTGCTCACGTAATACTTGGCAGCCAGCTGAGACTTGGTCAGCGTCTTCGTCAGACTCTCCACCGTCACCTGCATCTTCTCCTTCTGCGCGTCGGAGAGGGAATCATAGGTATTATGGGCGCTCTCGGCGACCTGCGCGGTCTCCTCCTCGTCCAGTGTCATCCCCGCTGCCTCTGCCTCTTTGGCAAGAATCGTATACCACGCCGCCATGGTGACCAATTCATGCTTCACCGTGGTAGACATAGGCGTCGTCCCGTCCACAGAAGAGTCCCAGAAAGAATATCCGTAATAGGACTGATAGAGCTGATCATACGCACTATAGACGGCTTCCTCCTGGTAAATGTATACGATCATCTCCTCCATATAGATGGGATCACCGTTGACCCGGATTGCGACTTTCTTGCTGTAATTCGCGCCGCAGCCGGTTAGGCATCCCGTCAATAAAATTCCGATCAGCAGTACTGCAATAGCCTTGATTCCTCGTTTCACTCTCTTGTCATCCTCCAAAATGATTTCCAGGAGGAAAATGTCATCCTCCAAAATGATTTCCAGAAAGAAACCCCATGCCCCACATGCGGGGCAACACCATGAATGAAAGGACAGCTCCCTCCTGGTCCAGTCAAATCTGCGCCGCAAAATTATTTTTCAAACTGCTATCGTCATATTTTAAACAAAATTTTCATCAAGTCAAGGAAAAACAGCGATTGCAGCTTTCCCTTTTCCCTATTTTCTTGTCACATGTCCCTTTTCATGCTATATTATAAGCACAGTTAATAAATCGACGGCAAAAGCCATGCGTCACGCAAGTAGGAAAGAAGGAGTCCACCATGGACATCAATTATGAATTATACAAGGTCTTTTATCATGTGGCCAAAACTTTGAGCTTCTCAGAAGCGGCCAAAGAACTCTTCATCTCCCAGTCCGCCGTGAGTACATCCATCAAAACACTGGAAAAACGTCTGGGGCAAAAGCTCTTCACGCGCAGTACCAAGCGGGTCCGACTGACGGCACAAGGGGAACTCCTGCTGCGCCACGTGGAGCCCGCCGTGCAGCTCATTGAGAGAGGACAGCAGCAATTGCTGGAGACCGACACGCTCAAGGCTGGGCAGATTCGCATCGGTGCCAGTGACACCATCTGCAGGTACTTCCTGGTGCCTTATCTCAGAGAATTTCACTACCAGTATCCCGGGATCCTGATCAAAATCACCAATGGCACTTCCCTGGAATGCGTGGATATGCTGGAAGATGACCAAGTGGATCTGATCATCGTGAATTCGCCCAATACCAAGTTGAACCGGATCCCCTGCGTTCAGATGCTGCGGGAATTCTCCGATGTCTTCATCGCGAATCCCCAGGCGGTGCCGCTCCAGGGATGCTCAGTCTCTCTGGCAGAACTGAGGGCATGGCCCATTTTGATGCTGAAAAAATCCACCACCAGTGAATTTCTCACGCAGCTGTTCCTGCAGCATCAATTGGAACTGGTTCCTTCCGTTGAACTCTCCAGCAATGATCTTTTGATTGACCTTGCCCGCATCGGCTTGGGTATTGCCTTCGTTCCGGATTTTTGCGTCGCTGGCAGGCAGGACAATTTGTACATCATCCGCTGTAAGGAGGAATTGCCTCGCAGGAAACTCATGGTTGCCTATTCCGATCATGTCCCGCTTTCCAAAGCGGCACAGGCGTTTTTAAAATTACTGAAGAGCCAGATAAGTCCCAGCGCAGCTGGCCTGTGATTTTCCACATACTCAAAGCGCAGCTGGCCTGTGACTTTCTACACACTCAAAGCGCGGGTGGCTTGTGATTTCCTACACACTCAAAGCGCGGGTGGATTGGCATTCCCGCGCTTTTTGATCTATCAATCAGCGATAGCGCTTGACTGCCTCCGCTTCCACCGAAATGCACTCCTTGTAGTTTTCAAGGAAAGCGGCAAATCCATCGATCTCCTCTGGCTCTGCCGTCAGCGTCACTGAGGAAGCGCCTGCGAATACCTTCTCATCCAGGAAATCCTCCAGACTCTCTCCCTCCCCTTTCCACAAAAGAAAAGCTGCCAGCAGCGCCATCCCATACGGTCCTCCCTCTCCGGCCGTCTCCATGACAGAAACCGGAGCGCCCACAGCCGCGGACAGCATCCTCTGTCCCACACCCGGCGTCTTGAAATAACCGCCGTGACCGTACAATTTCTCAATCTTGACCTGCTCTTCTCCCGTCAACAGATCTAAGCCGATTTTCAGAGTGGCCAGCGCGGACAGCAGATGGGTGCGCATGAAATTTGCAAGAGTCAATCGCGCATCCGGCATCCGCAGAAAAAGCGGCCGCCCCTCGTCGAAATCAGTGACGCCCTCCCCTGAGTAGTAATTATAGGAAAGCAATCCGCCGCAGTCGGCCTCTCCCTCCACTGCCTTTTCAAAAAGCAGGGTGAAAAGTGTCCCTTTCTCCACTGGCGCCCCGATTGCCTGGGCAAATTCTCCAAAAAGTCCCACCCAGGCGTTGATGTCGGAGGTGCAGTTATTGCAGTGCACCATGGCTACCGGCTTCCCGGCCGGAGTAGTGACCATATCAATCTCCCGATGAACCCCCAGGGGATGATCCACCACGATCATGGCAAAATCAGACGTGCCGGCGGACACATTTCCGGTGTGAGGACGGACAGAATTCGTGGCTGTCATCCCGGTTCCCGCGTCCCCTTCCGGCGGGGCGGCGACGGCTCCCGGCCTTAAAGTGCCGGTAGGATCCAGGAAAAGGGCGCCTTCTGCTGTCAAAGTGCCTGCCTTTTCCCCCGCCAGGAGTACCTTGGGCAGCAGATCGTAGATAGACCAGGCATATCCCATTCCTTCCACCAGATCCTGGAATTGCCGCAGCATGCGTTTGTCATAGCCCAAGCCATCTTCCCCGATGGGAAACATGCCGGAAGCTTCTCCGATACCCAGCACATTCTCCCCGGTCAAGCGCATGTGGAGATAACCTGACAGCGTTGTGATGTGCGCGATACGGGATAGGTGTTCCTCCCCGTTCAGCATCGCCTGGTAGAGATGAGCAATACTCCAGCGCTGGGGAATATTGAAACCGAACAGCTCTGTCAGTTCCTTGGCAGCTCTCCCGGTCATCGTATTGCGCCAGGTGCGGAAAGGAACCAGCAGGTTCCAGTCCGAGTCAAAAGCCAGATAGCCGTGCATCATCGCGGAGACGCCGAATGCGCCCAGAGAGGACACCTGGATTCCCTTCTCTCCTGCATCCCGCATCAGATCGGCAAAACATGCCCTGACGCCTTTCTCCACTTCCTCCATAGAATA
>CAZROZ010000105.1:0-4898 GCA_964601745.1 uncultured Lachnospiraceae bacterium
AAGTACAAAATCACGTATAAAGTCACGGACGAGCTGGAGCGTACCGCCAGGAGAACCATCACAGTCACGGTGAAGGCGAGAGGAAAACAGCCCTCTTTCACTGACGTGGCGGAAGTGACCTACATCACCAAGAATGTGGAGGTCACAGAGGAATTGGCGGCACAGTATGTGACCGGGAAGATCGGCAATGTAAAAGTCACGCCGGATAAGATTCGGGTGAAGCTGACACAAAACGAGGACGGTTCTTACACGGCAGACTACGAGCTGGACGGATTGGACGGCACCACCGCGAAAGCCACGACGAAACTGGTGGTGGATTACACCCCGCCTTATCTTGAATCCGCGTCAGGCAAAAAGAAGACCATGACAAAAGCGGAGTTTGACAGCCACATACGCGGGGATGGGACCATCGATCGAGCATGGGCATTAGAAGGAATTACGGTTACGGATGATAAATCCGAGGTGAAGCTGGATGACATCCAGGTGGACTGGGAATATACCTCCAAGAAAAAGAAAGCCCTGATCTCTTATTTGGTGGCGGATGACGCAGGAAATCTGAATTTGCTGGAGATCAAGGTCACCTTTTCCGAGTGAAAAGTGAAGGGAGATTCGACGGGTCTTGGCGAGATCGCTGACAATCCGATCGCTGGTAAGATGAGGAAATTCACGCTGTGCTAAGAAGCGGATGATTTTGCCGCGGCGCGGGAAAGCATAAGAAAAGAGGGAGAGAAAATGGGAGCCTATCGTCATCAGGAAGTGGAGAAGAAATGGAGAGAGATCTGGGAGGAACATCCCATCAATACAGACAATACAAAACCGAAATATTACTGCCTGGACATGTTTCCGTATCCGTCCGGCAGCGGGCTGCATGTGGGACATTGGAGAGGGTATGTGATCAGTGATGTCTGGAGCCGGTACAAGATCCTGAACGGCTACTACGTGATTCATCCCATGGGGTGGGACGCGTTCGGTCTCCCGGCGGAAAATTACGCCATCAAAATGGGCGTGCATCCCGCCAAATCAACGGCAGAAAACGTAGCCAACATCAAGAGACAGATCAAAGAGATTGCTGCCGTTTATGACTGGGATATGGAAGTCAACACCACGGATCCCGCCTACTACAAGTGGACACAGTGGATTTTTGTAAAAATGTTTAAAGCGGGACTTGCCTACGAGAAAGAGATGCCCATCAACTGGTGCCCTTCCTGCAAGACGGGTCTTGCGAATGAGGAAGTGGTGAATGGCTGCTGTGAGCGGTGCGGTTCCCCTGTGACCAAAAAGAATCTGCGCCAGTGGATGCTGAAAATCACCGCGTACGCGGATCGGCTTCTGGAGGATTTGAATAAACTGGACTGGCCGGAGAAGGTCAAGAAGATGCAGACTGACTGGATCGGCAGAAGTTATGGCGCGGAGATTGATTTTGCGGTGGATAAAAGCGAAGAGAAGATCCGGGTTTATACCACCCGACCTGACACCCTGTTTGGCGCCACCTTTATGGTGCTGGCACCGGAGCATAAGCTGTCCGCGCGTCTAGCTACCCAGGAGCACAAAAAAGAAGTGGAGGATTATATTTACCGGACTTCCACCCGCTCTTCCATCGACCGGATGCAGGATAAAGAAAAAACTGGTGTCTTTACCGGCAGTTATGCCATCAATCCCATGAATGGGGCCAAAATTCCCATCTGGCTCTCCGATTATGTGCTGGCGGATTACGGCACCGGCGCCATCATGTGCGTGCCCGCCCACGACGACCGGGACTTTGAATTTGCCAAGAAATTCAATATTCCCATCATTCAGGTCATTTCCAAAGACGGGAAGGAGGAGGAACTGACCGAGGCTTATACCGGCGACGGCATCGTCATCAACTCCGGCGAGTGGAACGGCATGAATTCTGCCGAGTTGAAGCAAAAGGCACCCGCGATGATGGAGGAGAAGGGGATCGGCAAGAAAACAGTGAATTATAAATTGCGGGACTGGGTCTTCAGCCGTCAGCGCTACTGGGGGGAGCCCATTCCCATCGTGCACTGTCCTCACTGCGGCGCGGTTCCGGTTCCGGAGGAGGAGCTGCCGCTGCTGCTGCCGGATGTGGAATCCTATCAGCCCACAGGCACCGGAGAATCCCCTCTGGCGGATATTCCGGAGTGGGTCAACACGACATGCCCGGTGTGTGGAGGACCTGCGAAGCGGGAGACCAATACCATGCCGCAGTGGGCGGGTTCTTCCTGGTATTTCCTGCGCTATGTGGACAATAAGAACGACAAAGAACTGGTCTCTAGAGAAAAAGCGGACGCCAATCTTCCGGTGGATATGTATATCGGCGGTGTGGAGCATGCGGTGCTGCATTTGCTCTACAGTCGGTTTTATACCAAGTTCCTCTATGATATCGGCGTGATCGGCTTTGACGAGCCCATTACCAAGCTGTTCAATCAGGGCATGATCACCGGCAAGAACGGGATCAAGATGAGCAAATCCAAGGGCAATGTCGTCTCACCGGATGAGCTGGTGCGGGATTACGGCTGTGATGCCCTGCGGATGTATGAGTTGTTTGTGGGCCCGCCGGAACTGGATTCCGAATGGGACGAGCGGGGGATTGAGGGCGTTTACCGTTTCCTGAACCGTTTCTGGAAATTGGTCTGCGACAGCGCGTCAAAGCAGGTCGCGGCAACGCCGGAGATGGTGAAACTCCGCCACCGGATGATCAATGATATCACTACCAGATTGGAGAATTTCAGCCTCAATACGGTGGTCAGCGGCTTCATGGAATATACCAATAAATTTACAGATCTGGCAAAAAAGACTGGCGGAATCGATCATGAGACACTGGAAAATGCCGTGATTTTGCTAGCGCCTTTTGCTCCCCATATGGCGGCAGAGCTGTGGGAAGTGCTGGGGCATCGGGACGGTGTGTTCGATCAGACATGGCCGACCTATGATGAAGCGATGATGAGGGATGACGAGATAGAAGTCGCCGTCCAGATCAACGGCAAGGTCAAAGGCACTATCCGAGTGTCTGCGGACGCCGAAAAAGACGCGGTGATCGCTGCGGCGAAGGACGCGGTGGCAGCCAAGCTCTCCGGCACGATCGCAAAGGAAATTTATGTGCCGGGTAGGATTGTCAATCTGGTGGTAAAAGCATAAGCAGGCCATCCCAGGTGAGGGCCACCGGGATTTATTTGGATGCTGTCTTTAAAAAAGGAAAAGGTCTTTTAAAAACCCGCTGCAGAAGGCTCATTTGCGGCGGGTTTCATTTAGATAAGGTACTATCATTTAGACCTGCCAGGTGTTTTCCGGGGAACAAAAGGTGTACGAAAGAGGTGGCCGATGAAGACGATTGTTCAGAAAATAAGAGAAGGGGAGGATTTGTCCATCGCCTTGGCGGCAGCGGCTTCGGTGATCAAGCGGGGCGGCCTGGTGGCGTTTCCCACAGAGACAGTTTATGGTCTGGGTGCCGATGCACTGCAGGAGGAAGCGGCAAGGCGGATCTATGCGGCAAAGGGAAGGCCCTCCGACAATCCCCTGATTGTACATATCAGCTCTTTTTCCGATCTTTTTGTCCTGGCAGAGAAGATTCCTCCCATGGCGCGGACGCTGGCACAGGCATTCTGGCCGGGACCGTTGACCATGATTTTTGAAAAAAAACCCATTGTCCCGGACAGTACCACCGGCGGTCTGCCCACGGTGGCGGTGCGCATGCCGAGTCACGCGGTGGCCCGGGAATTGATCCAGCTTTCCGGATGTTATATCGCGGCGCCAAGTGCCAATACCTCCGGCAGGCCTAGTCCCACCACGGCGCAGCATGTGATAGAAGACCTGGACGGGAAAATTGACATGATTCTGGATGCCGGTCCGGTGGATATCGGTCTGGAATCCACAGTGGTGGACGTGACAGGGCAGATCCCAGTGATTTTAAGGCCCGGTTTTGTCACCGCGGAGATGATCCAGGAGGCGGCAGGAGAGGTCCAGCTGGACCCGGCTTTGCTACAGGAAACCCCAGCCCAGGTGCTTCGCCCCAAAGCGCCCGGCATGAAATACCGGCATTATGCGCCCCGCGGCAGTCTTTTTGTGGTGAAGGGCGAGAAGGATGCTGTGTGTGATTTGATTCGCAGGCGGACGGCCAGGGCATGCGCGGAGGGTAAAAGGGTCGGTATTTTGGCGTCCCTGGAGACTGCCGATCGATATCCGGAGGGGATGGTGCGGACGATAGGTTCCAGGGAAGATGAGGCATCGATTGCCAGAGGACTGTTCGCGGCGCTCCGGGAATTTGACCATCTGCAGGCAGATTTGATTTTCGCGGAAGATGTGCCTGAGGGCGGTCTTGGCATGGCCATCCGCAACCGTCTGCTGAAGGCTGCCGGGTATCAGATTTTAAAGGCGGGAGAAGACACAGAAGGGAAGAATGTGGATGAAACGCTATGACAGGATTATTTTTATTTCCCGGTCCAATTGTGTCAGGGGTCCCATGGCAGAGGCGATTTTTCAGCGCTTGGACACGATCGGCGAGATGCAGGTATTTTCCAGGGGACTGGTGGTCTTATTCCCGGAGCCCATCAATCCGAAGGCGTTGCTGACACTGGAAAATCATGAGACTCCCTGCCGGAAAAAGACCAGCGTTCAGTTCTCTCCCAAGGAAGTGACGGAGACGACGCTCCTGCTCACGATGGATGAGAGACAGAAGGACATCCTGCGGGAGGAGTACGGCATCGTCGAACATGTCTATACCATGCGGGAATACGTGGGAGAACCGGGGGATGTATCGGATCCGTACGGGGGCAGTCTGGTGGAATACCAGGAATGCTACGCGGAGCTGTCCCGCCTGGTGAAGAAAATTTTATTTCACATTTCAGAGGAAGAAACGAAACTCGCCTATTAGAGGAAGAGACGAAACCCGCCCATTAGAG
>CAZROZ010000105.1:4998-6405 GCA_964601745.1 uncultured Lachnospiraceae bacterium
GAGGAAGAAACGAAACTCGCCTATTAGAGGAAGAGACGAAACCCGCCCATTAGAGAAAAAAAACCCGCCTATTGAAGATATGGAAGAAAAGTACGCGAGTGAATTCCAGGCAAAGGCATGCGGAATAGAGGACGAAGATCCAGATTCAGAAAGGAGAGAGGTATGCGGGTAGCAATTGGATGTGATCACGGGGGATTTGAGTTGAAACAGGCGGTCATCGCGCATTTAGAGGAAGAGCAGATTCCCTATGTGGATTACGGGACGGACAGCGCAGCTTCCACAGATTATGCCATCTACGCCAAGCGGGTCGCCAGAGCGATTCTTTCAGGGGAGTGCGACCGGGGGATTCTGATCTGCGGCACCGGGATCGGGGTGTCCATTACGGCCAATCGATTCAAAGGGATCCGCTGTGCCTGTGTCAGTGACTGCTTTTCCGCGCAGGCCACCAGAGAGCACAACGATGCCAATATCATTGCCTTCGGCGGCAGGGTGGTGGGACCTGGACTGGCACTGAAGATCGTAGACACGTTCCTGCACACGGAATTCTCCGGGGAAGAACGCCACATCCGGCGCATTCGTCAGATCGAAGAAGACGGGGAAGCCGGACAGTAAAAGGGAAGGGATCGCGGGACAGCTTGTGAAAAAAAGGCAGTCCATGGGAGAAGAGCGGTCTCCCTTGTGACCAGCCACTCAAGATCTCTCCCAGGTTTTGATTCGGTCCTGGTACAGGTGGATTTCCCCACTGTAAATCAGCCGCAGCAGATCATCGGTCCGCCTCAGCGCCAGGGAGTAAAAGCCTGCAGGCAGCAGGTTCTGGTCATACGCATCTGCTAATTCATTTAAATCCAGCAACCGAATTTTGCCGTCCGGGTAGATCAGAACGTCTACCAGAAGGTCGTGGAAGGTGATCTGCGAGCCGTCACAGCAGCATTCCGGCTCTATGATGTCGAAATACCAGTAGACCAGAGCCCCGTCTTTATCGAAGACTTTGCTGCATTTAAAGCCCTCCCGCATACAGTAGAGCGAGATGCCGGAGGCGATATCCAGACGGGGCTTCAGTGTGGTCCAGCGGGTAGCCAGATAATCCGGCGTCACCAGCAGGATCTCATCGCCATCCAGGATATTGGATTCTGCGGGGATGTAGCGCTTGCGGATCAGAGTAAGTTTTTGCGGCATAGAAGCCTCCTTCCCGAAGGTGGAAATTTGTTGTAATCCAATCAGACGCGGTTTCCTCAAATGCCCGTCAGCAGGAAAAGCAAGATGCGCGGAACGCGTTGGTGTCTCGTTTCATGTGGATTTGGATTTACGGAATGTCTCACCAGGCTTTTGGAGTGAACTCCATGCTCCACATATGGGGCAACACCATGAATGAAAGCCCACGGATTGCTCCGTGCCTGCGGCACTCTC
>CAZROZ010000106.1:0-1324 GCA_964601745.1 uncultured Lachnospiraceae bacterium
ACCACCCAGCTCAATCCCTACGATGTCCGGGCTTGTGTAAACTCGAAAATTGTCGTCATTCATAAAGATGTCCTGAATGATGCGGGCGGTGGATTCCCGTTTCGCTCCGACCACACAGGTGGTGGGAATACCCAGACTCACCTCCTCCGCGTGACTGGGACCGGAGAGCACGGCGATTTCCGCCTGTGGCAACTCTGATTCCAGCACCTGCGATAAAGTGGAAAGCGTGCGCTCCTCGATTCCCTTTGCTACGTTGACAATCAAGTCACCCTTCTCTATGTAGGGAGCTGCCTGCCTGGCGGTGCCCCGCACATAGGGGGAGGCCACCGCGAAGACGGTCAGATCCCGTTCCTGACAGGCTGCCGCCAGATCCCCAGTGACCATCACATCCTCCGGCAGATATCTTCCCGGCAGCCGTTCCACTTGCTCCCGCTTCTCCTGCAGCATCGTCACCTCTGCCTGAAGCGCAGACCAGAGTGTCACTTTGTGGCCATTGTGGGAGAGCAGCATCGCCAGGGCGGTCCCCCAGCTGCCTGCCCCCAGAATTGTCACTTTTGCCATTTTGCTCTCCATTTCCGCCGCCATTTATTGCTGGCGGCACAAATAGCAATGAAAATTTATTTCTTTTATCAATTTACAGCATTGTGCTATCATCAATCACGCTTCTCTTTCCCCCAGTTTATTCTCCGTGCCGGAGAGCAGTCTCGCGATATTCGTCCGGTGCTGTATCAATGCCAGAAGCAAGATGAGGATCGTGACCACCAGCATCGGGAAAAATACCGGGCTGTCCCGGTAAAAGAGAACAATCCCCAGCGGCAGGGTGAAGGAGACGAGAATAGAGCCCAGAGAGACGTACCGGGTCAGGATAATCGGCAGCAAAAAGGCGACGATTCCGATCAAGGTCATGCGCCAGTCAAAGCACAGCAGCATTCCGCCGATAGCCGCGATCCCCTTCCCGCCGTGAAAATGCAGCCAGAACGGGTAATTGTGTCCCAGGATCACGCCCAGCGCCGTGGTCAACTGCCAGAGTTTCACCGCCGCACCGTCCCCGCGAAAAATCCGACTGACGATCAAAATAGCCAATATCGTCTTCGTCACATCGCCAAAAAGTGTCAGCAGTCCGCCTTTCAAACCCATCGTCCGCAGCGCATTGGTGGAACCGATATTTCCACTGCCGTGATGCTGAATATCAACATGAAATAATTTCCCCACAAAATAACCGGTGGAAAAACAGCCGAACAGATAGCCAATCCCCACAGAAATTAGAATCTTGATTGCCATGTCGTTCCTCCCCCGTCCTGCAAAAAAGGATTTCCTACAAAAA
>CAZROZ010000106.1:1424-6398 GCA_964601745.1 uncultured Lachnospiraceae bacterium
AAAAAGGATTTCCTACAAAAAAGGATTTCCTATGATTTTTATGATTTCACCGCTCTTCTCCCTTTCGCTCCCGCACGAAAAAGCGCAGCGGCGTGCCGGAGAAGCCGAACGAATTGCGAATCTGATTTTCCAGATAGCGCAGATAAGAAAAATGCATCAATTCTTTGTGATTGACGAAAATCACGAAAGTGGGAGGCTTCACTCCTACCTGGGTAATATAATAAACCCGAAGACGCTTTCCTTTATCTGAGGGAGGCTGTTGCAGCGCGGTGGCTTCCGAGAGAATGTCATTGAGCACACCGGTAGCCACCCGCATATTTTGATTGGCAATCACCACATCCAGGACGTCATAAAGTTTCTGCAGTCTCTGCCCTGTTTTGGCGGACAAAAAAAGAATCTGGGCATAGGGGACAAAAGAGAGAACCTGCCGAATCTTGTCTGTGTACTGATAGATTGTCTTATCGTCTTTTTCAACTAAATCCCATTTATTGACGGCGATGACCAGTCCTTTTCCCCGCTCATGGGCCATTCCCGCAATTTTCGCGTCCTGTTCTGCCACGCCCTGTTCCGCGTCGATCACCAGCACGGCGATGTCCGCCTTCTCAATGGCCGCCACAGTCCGCACCATGCTGAAGCGCTCCAGTTCCTCCTTCACCTTTGCCTTGCGCCGCAGTCCCGCTGTGTCCACGAAGCAGTACTGCTGTCCGTTATGAGTGACCAGAGTGTCCACCGCATCCCGGGTCGTGCCCGCGATATCCGAGACAATCACCCGATTCTCTCCCAGCAGACGGTTGACGATGGAGGATTTCCCCACGTTGGGGCGCCCTACGATGGCAATCCTGGGAGGCTCCTCCCCCGCTTCTTCCTGTGGGTGGGGAAAAAGCTGTACAATCTGGTCCAATAAATCCCCCAGTCCCAATTTTCCGGCGCTGGAGACGGGCCATGGATCCCCCAATCCCAAATTATAGAATTCATAGACATCCGGCATCCATCTCTCAAAATCGTCCACTTTATTGACCACCAGGAGAATCGGCTTGTGGGAGCGGCGCAAAAGATCTGCCACTTTATAATCGGCATCTACCAGACCCTGCCGCACGTCCACCAGAAAAAGGATCACATCCGCGTGGTCGATGGCCACATTCGCCTGCTCCCGCATATAAGAGAGCATCTCATCTCCGGAATCCGGCTCGATCCCGCCGGTGTCGATCAGGGAAAAGCTGTGATTCAGCCAGACGGCATCCGCGTAGATCCGGTCCCTGGTCACGCCGGGTGTATCTTTTACAATGGAGATCTGCTCTCCCGCTAAACTGTTGAACAATGTGGATTTTCCCACGTTGGGCCGCCCCACAATGGCTACCATCGGTTTTCTCATTTTTTCAGTTTCTCTCCGCTTCGTCGGGTAAAATCACGTGGGATTCTCTTCTTTTCCAGCCGAAGTTCTGCCTTTTACCAAACTCCTTTTATTAGAATCCTCAACTAAAAATGCTCCTTCTCCCACCAGCGCATCCACCAGAGAACTCCCGTCAGATTTTACGATACAGACATGGGTTTGTAAAGCATTTTCCAGTTCTCCCACGGTGACGTCATCCAGCAAAACATCCTCTCCGTTTCGCAGCACGGAGATGGGAAGCAGCACCTGATCTCCCAGGCTGCAGCCGGAGAGTTGGGCGAGGATATCCTGTCCGGTCAAAAGTCCCGCCACTGTGATCAGTGGACCAAAAAAGTCATTTCGAATCGGCTTCACATTGATTTTCAAATTGGGATAAACCCTCTTCACTTCCTGTGCCACCTGCTCCATCACCGGCGCCGCCAACAATCCGGTGACAACGGTGCTCTGAAGCTGTCTTCCATCGCCGCGACGCGTTTTTAAGTCTTCCCGCACTTCTTCAAGGAGCAACCGGACCATCCCCACGCCGTTCTCCAGCTGCAGATATCCCTCATAGTAGGATTCCGATGGGATCTCCTCCTCCGCCAGCAAAAACCATTCGTCACTGGGGAAGACGAAGCGGCTTCCAAATTGAGAAAGGCACTGCATCTGCAGATCCCCGATCTGGCGCAGCATCGCCTTCGCATCCTCCCTTGAAAAGGGCAATAATTCCGGCAGACCGTCCCGGTATTTGGTCAACCCCACCGGCACCACAGAAAGGGTCCGCATCTGGGGATAGAACCGCGCCAGATCCTTGACCGTGCGGGTCAGTTCCGCTCCGTCATTGATGCCTTTGCACAAGACAACCTGACTATTCATTTCGATCTGATGATCTGCCAGCCGTTTGATTTTTTTTAAGATGTCCCCGGCGAAGCGATTGCGCAGCATCCGGCAGCGCAGCGCGGGATTGGTGGTATGAACGGAAATATTGATGGGGGAGAATTTATAACGCAGAATCCGGGAGAACTCTTTCTCACTCATATTGGTCATGGTGATATAATTGCCCTGCAAAAAGGAGAGTCTTGCATCATCGTCTTTAAAATACAATGTCTTTCGCATTCCTGGCGGCATCTGGTCGATGAAACAAAAAATGCATTTATTCCGGCAGGAATGTGCCTCATCCATCAATCCGTCCCCAAAGAAAAGTCCAATGTCCTGCGCGGGGTCCTTCTCTATCTCCAATTCCCACTGCTCTTTATCCGGCTTCTCAATCAAAAGAACCACATGATCATCGTTGATGGCATAATGATAGTCAAAGACGTCCTCCACCGGAGCTCCATTTACCAGCAGCAGCCGGTCCCCGGGCGCAATCTCCAGTTCTTCCGCGATGCTGCCCTCTTGTACACTTTGAATCAAATGGCCTTTTGCTTTCGGCATGTTTTTCCCCTTTCTTCCTTATCCCCTGCGGCTGCGCTTATTCTATGTTCGCGATGATAAGAAGTCAAGTCTTGACGGACTCTTGCGGAAAATGCTATGATTCGGACGGTTTTTGGTGAGGTTAATGGCGGACTGTCTTATGCGAAAATGCTGTCCCGTCATCGCGCACTCTGGTGCGGGAGTCTGCGTATTTGCCAGAATCGCTTGACGCGGGAGCTGTGCTCAATTTGCCCGACCGCTTGGCGCGGGAGCGCCCACTTGCCCGACCGCTTGGAACGAGAGCTGCTCAATTTGCCCGACCGCTTGGCGCGGGAGCGCTCAAATGCTGAGACCGTTCGACTCGAGATTGACCCAATCATAAATGACAATGGGAAAGGAATTTTTATGAAAAATAAATCCATCCACACTTCTCTGCCTGTGGCGCCGCTGCGCTTTGTCGTGACCAGGGGATCGGAAGATCTGGGAGAACAGATCAATCAGCATCTGGTTCAAATGCGGCAGGAGCGGGCGGACAAAATCGGCGTACTGGGGACGCATATCGACGGGTATATCCGGGAGGATTACCGGGTCCCTTACCAGGTCCCGCGTTTTGGATCCGGGGAGGCCAAGGGGGAACTGTTCGAATCTGTGCGGGGCGCGGATCTGTACATTTTCTGTGATCCCATGAGTTCTCACAGCACCTACGCTATGAACCAAATGACCAATCACCGTTCGCCGGACGATCAGTATCAGGACTGCAAAAGGATTATCGCCGCCTCCCGCGGAATGGCACACCGGATCAACGTGATCATGCCGTTTCTCTACGAGAGCAGACAGCACCGGCGCAGCGGCATGGAATCCCTGGACTGTGCTCTGATGCTCCAGGAATTGGCCTCCATGAAAGTGGAAAATATCATCACCTTTGACGCCCATGACCCGAGAGTGCAAAATGCCATCCCCATCAAGGGCTTCGATAATTTCTACACGTCCTATCAATTTATGCGCAGCTTGCTGCAGACCATACCGGATCTGGTCATTGACAAAGACCATCTGATGATGATCAGCCCGGATGAGGGCGGTATGAGCAGATCGGTCTATTACGCGGGGATTTTGGGCGTGCCCATGGGAATGTTTTATAAGAGGCGGGATTATTCTGTGGTGGTGGATGGACGCAATCCCATCGTGGCACATGAATTTCTGGGAAATGACGTGAACGGGAAAGACGTGATTATAGTAGATGACATGATTTCCTCCGGCGAGAGCATGCTGGATGTGGCGGGCGAATTGAAAAAGCGTAACGCCTCCCGGATTTTCATCTGTGTCACGTACGGCCTCTTCAACAAAGGCCTGGATGCGTTCGACAAATCTTACGAAGAGAGAATTTTTGACCGGATTTTTACCACAAATCTCTGCGCTGTGCCGGACGAACTCCTCACACGTCCCTATTATACACAAGTAGACCTGACCAGATACATCGCACTGATCATGGATACCTTAAATCACGATGCCAGTGTCAATGATATTCTGAATCCCAATGATCGGATCCATGCCATGGTTGCCGCCCATAAAAGAGGGGAAGCCATGGAGTGATTTTGATGAGCGCGATAATGATACATTAAGTTCCTGCTTCCAAAAAAAACATAGATAGACTCCAGTTGTACTGTTGTAGAAGATGAATTATCTCAGAAATCAAAAATCGGACTGTTTTCCGCCCCTGTGCACAGATATGTGAGGGTGGGAAACAGTCCGTGTCGGTTAGAGGGAATAGAACCCATTTCTTAAAACGATGTCGAGATAAACATGATTACATTCCAACTGACAAGTCTCCTCTAAGCGTTTTCAGATCTGCGACGCTCAGCAAGAATACGATTATTTTCCTCGACTTGCTTTTTCCCAAGCGGATATAAGAATGCCATCACGAAGAACGCAATCAGTGTTAGGACAGCAGGCAGCAAAGTCATACAGTTGTAAATACTTGTCTTGACAGATTCGGTTTGTACAACAGCCTCTCCTGCCGTGCTGCTGACATAGCCGATTGCAGATAAGAGCCATCCACCGAGACCTGCCGCTGCCGCTTGGGCTAATTTGCGTACGAAAGAGTAAGTCGAGTACACGGTACCATCTGTGCGGACTTTTGTTTTAACTTCCTGGAAGTCAATCACATCACCGATATAAGCCCAGGTAACCATACT